>NZ_JBAIYT010000015.1:0-91578 GCF_036763125.1 Nitratidesulfovibrio sp. 1201_IL3209 | reverse complement strand
AGCCTTCCCGGACGGTGACCAGAATCTTGTGCTGGCATCCATGGAGGAGGGGGTACACCCGATCCCATTCCGAACTCGGAAGTTAAGCCCTCCATCGCCGATGATACTGCGTATTCGTGCGTGGGAACGTAGGCCGATGCCAGCACTTTTTCTTTCCGGGAGTCGCGCCAACCGCGCGCTCCCGACCGCTTCCCCAAGCAAGGCCCCGATGTGAGAACATCGGGGCCTTCGTACGTTCAGGGGATGGGGAGAAGGGGGAGTGGAGCGGGGAGCGGGGGATGCGGCGTTGTCAGTGCGCTTTGTTGGTGATGCCCGCCGCAAGGTTTGCGACGCTGTGCGTGTACCGGCTGATTTCGATGCCGTGTTTCTTCAGCTTGTAGAGCAAGGTGGAGCGCGGCAGGCCGAGCAGCGTGGCCGCGCCTTTTTTTCCGCTGATGACGCCGTTGGTCAGGGTCAGCACCCGCTCGATGACCAGCCGCTCGGTATCCGCCAGGGAATAGCCGGACGCCACTGCGGGAGGCGGGGACAGGGGCGCGGCGGGCACGTCGCGAACCTCCGGGTGGTGCGCATCCTGCTGGAGCAGGGGGGTGATCATGTCCGGCTCTATCTCGCCTCCGTAGTTGAGGATGAGCAGCCGCTTGACCATGTTGGAAAGCTCCCGCACGTTTCCCGGCCAATGGTACTCTTCCAGCAGGCGCAGCGCGGAGCGGGAGAAAGTGACGGGCTTGCACTGCATGTCTTCGGTAAGAATGCCGACGAGGTGTTGCAGCATGGCGCGCAGTTCCCCGAGGCGTTCCCGCAGGGGGGGAATGTTGATGATCGCCGCGCCCAGCCTGTAGTACAGATCGTTCCGGAACTGGCCGCGCTGGATCAGCGCGCCGAGGTCGGCGTTGGTGGCGGAAATGAAGCGTACGTTCACCCGGATGGAGCGGCTTTCCCCGACCCGCTCGAAGCTGGAGTCCTGCAATACTTGCAGCAGCTTTGCCTGAAGCGTCTTGTCCAGGTCGCCGATCTCGTCGAGAAAGATGCTGCCCTTGTCCGCCATCTCGAAGCGCCCCACGCGCGAGCTGTTGGCGCCGGTGAACGCCCCCTTGGCATGGCCGAAAAGCTCGCTTTCGAACAGCGTGGAGGACAGGGCCGGACAGTTGACCTTGACGAAGTTGTTGTTCTTTCTGGCGCTGTACCGGTGGATGATGTGGGCGATGAATTCCTTTCCCGTGCCCGTCTCGCCGCGTATCAGGACCGGCACGTTGCTGGAGGCCAGAAGCTGCGCCTGTTCCATGACGGTGCGCATGCTCTCGCAGCGGTAGAAAAAGCGCGGTTCGGAATAGCTCGTCTCTTCCGGATAGAGCAGGTCGCCCACGCGCTGTTGCAGTTCCGCATTCATCTTCTGAAGCTTGGCGTGGGCAAGCATGTTGTCCACGGCCAGGGCCACCTGCACGGATATTTTTTCCAGAAACGCCACCAGACAGGTGTCGTCGTCGCGCAGCGGCCGCCTGAAGGAAACGACCAGCGCGCCGACAGGCTGGGAACGGCTCATGAGCGGCAGGGCGATGGCCGAACGCAATCCGGCATCGTGCATGCTGCGTATTGCGTCGAACGAGGCGAAATTCTTGATGTCCTGGGCGACGTACGGGGCTTTTGCCCGGATGGCCTTATGGGCCAGGGGGCCCCGCTGCGGGGTGGGCGTATCGTCCATGCAGGTGACGGTAACCCCTTCGGCCCGTGCGAACCATTCCAGCGAGTCGTTGGCCGGATTGTAGATGCTCAGGCTGCATCGGTCGCAGTTGACCAGGGGTTGCAGCGTGGCGGCAAGACTCTGGAAAAGCCCCTCCTGGGTGACTTCGCGGACAAGAATGTTGTTGATCAACAGCAGCGCTTGGTAAAACCTGTCAGGAAGGTCGCTCATCGTTCCCTCACGTGTGCTGCCTGAAGGGTACGTGGATGCGGCGTCATGCGTGTGAGTGGGGCAGCCCGCGCTGGCCCCACTCATGACGTGCGGTGCTTATGCGCTTTCGTATAGTCTGGTTATGATGAATTCGCGGTGTCCGAGCACCTCGGCAGACGTCCTTCTGCCGTTGCATGTGCGAATCATCATGTCAATGAGCTTGTCCCCGGCCTGATCGAGGTTGATCTCGCGGCGCAGGATGCCGGAGACGTCCACGTCGAAGTGCTCGCTCATGGTGCGCAGCGTGCGGGGGTTGGAACACAGTTTGACCACCGGAAGGATGGGGTTGCCGATGACGTTGCCCTGCCCGGTGGGGAACAGGTGCACCACGAATCCGGCGGCGGCGCACAGGGTGACCATTTCTGCCGCGGCGGACGAGGAGTCCATGAACCACAGGCCGGGGCCGGTGGGGCTTTCCGCCTTGTCCAGGCAGCCCACCACGGGCGCCTTGCGGCCGATCTTCTGGATGTTGCCGAGGGCCTTTTCCTCGATGGTGGTCAGGCCGCCCTCGATGTTGCCCTTGGTGGGCTGCGAGTCGGTCAGGTCGTCGGTCTTGTGGTCGTCCACGACCTTGGCGTAGCGGTCGAAGAAGAACTGGAACTTCTTGCGCACCTCGTCGGTGGCGCAGCGCGCGGCCACCAGGTGTTCCCCGCCGGTAAGTTCCGTGGTTTCGCCGAACAGCAGGGTGACGCCGGCTTCCCACAGCTTGTCGTAGGCGTTGCCCACCGTGGGGTTGGTGGCCAGCCCGGAGGTGGTGTCGGATTCGCCGCACTTGGTGGACACCCAGAGTTCCTTCACGTCGCATTCCGTGCGCTGCTGCTCGGTGGCCCAGTGCATGTATTCCTTGGCCCGGCGCGATGCGGCGCAGATGGTGGCCAGGTCGCCGTTCTTTTCGATGGCGAAGCCCGACACGGGCTTGCCGGTCTTGGCGATGCCGTCCACGATCTTCTGCGTCCACAGGGGTTCGATGCCGATGACCACCACGGCGGCCACGTTGGGGTTGCTGCCCATGCCGATCAGGGTGCGGAAGTACAGGTCGAGATCCTCGCCGAACTGGAGGCGGCCGTAGGCATGGGGCAGGGCCAGGGTGCCCTTGACGTTGTTGGCCACGGCTTCGCACGCCGCGTTGGACAGGTCGTCGAGGGGCAGCAGGACCACGTGGTTGCGCACGCCCACGCGGCCGTTCTCACGCCGGTATCCGAAGAATTTCTTTTCCATGACCTACCACCTCTTGGTCTTGACGTTGTGGACGTGCAGGTGTTCGCCCTTCTTGATGGGCGCGACCACCTTGCCGATGTCCGTGTTGTACTTGAACACGGTGTCGCCCGCGGCGAAGTCCTTGAGCGCCACCTTGTGGCCGATGGGAATGTCGTTGCGCAGGGTGATGTGGACGGTCTTGTCCTCCTGCATGACCCATCCCGTGCATTCGTGGCCTGCCGTCAGCCCTTCCACCACCACGACGCCGACGCCGTCGGCCGCTTCGTGAACCAGGAAATCGATGGACATGTGTTCCTCCTTGAGGGGTTGTGAGGGTGCATTCCCGCTGTCTTTCCGACCGGGACCGTGGCGCGTCGGCCCCTAGGCCACGCCGAGCCTGGCGTAGATGTCCGGCAGCCTGCGCCGGGCTTCCGCGGCGATCTCGTCGTAGAGGTGTCGCCCATGGCTATCCATGGCCACGGTCAGGGGGCCGAAGTTCTTCACCCGGAAGCGGTACAGGGCTTCGGGGTGCAGATGCTCGAAGTAGACGGACTCCACCTCTTCGATCTGTTCCGTTTCCAGGGACGCGGCCCCGCCGACGATGGCCAGGTACACCGCCCCGTACGTGCGCATGGCGTCCAGGCTGCCCTGGTACAGGCCGCCCTTGCCGATGATGGCCCGCACCCCGTAGGTGCCGATCAGCCCCGGCGTGAAGCGGTCCATGCGCGTGCTGGTGGTGGTGCCCACGCAGATTTTTTCCCATTTGCCGTCCACCTGGCGCAGGCTGGGGGCGGTATGGATGCAGGGCATGCCTTCGAGGCTGACCGGGGGCTTGTTGCCCTGGTCGAAGATGTAGATTTGCGTCAGGTCGCGGATGCCGAACAGCGGGCCGTCGAAGTAGACGATGTCGCCGGCGTGCAGCGCGCGGATGTCCGCCTCGGAAAACGGGGACGTGAGATGGTGCGTGATGCTCATGGCTGTCTCCTAGTACCCGTAGGTCGTGGAGCCGTCGGGCAGGACCACCGCCCGCGCCCGTCGGGCGGGCCAGCACTGGGTGTTCACGGCCACGGGGTTCTGGGTGATGTGGGTGTAGGCGTGCTCGACATGCACGGCCAGGCAGGACACGTCGCCGCCAAGCCCCATGGGGCCGCGCCCGGTGGCGTTGATGGCCTCTTCCAACTCCTCCTCCATCTCGGCGAACTGCGGATCGGGGTGGCGCTGGCCCACCGGGCGGCAGATGGCGTCCTTGGCCAGGCGCATCACCAGGTCGGACGTGCCGCCCAGCCCCACCCCGATGACGCCGGGGGGGCAGGGGTTGGCGGCGCTTTCCACCACCGTGTCCAGAATGAACTTCTTGACCGCCTTGATTCCGTGCTGGGGGTAGAACATCTGCATCTTGCTCATGTTCTCCGAGCCGGAGCCCTTGGGCACCATCAGGATGTCCAGCGCGTCGCTGTCCTCGACGAAATCCCAGTAGATGACGGGCAGGCCCGGCCCCACCGAGGTCTGGGGATTGATCCGGGTGAGGGTGTGCGTGGAACTGCTGCGGAAGGGGAATTCCTGCGTGGCCCGCCGCGCGCCTTCGTAGAGGCAGGACTTGATGGCCGCACAGTTCCAGGGAAACCGCGACCCCACCCGGACCTTGTAGATGGGCAGGCCCGTGTCTTGGCAGAGCAGGGTCTTTTTGGCGTCCGCGATGTCGATGGCCTTGAACATGGCCTCGAATATGGCGCGGGCGGTGGGGACGGTCTCGCGGTCGCGGGCCTTGCGCAGGGCGGCGCGCACGTCCGGCGGCAGGTCGCACAGGGCCTTGATGTAGCTCTGCTTGGCCGCCTCTTCCACGATGCCGTAGTCGAATGATGAAGACATATGCCAACTCCTTGTGCTGGACATTGCGGTCAGCGAATGGCCGGGGGGATGGTTGGGGGGATGATTGGGGGGACGGTCTGAGGGGCGGCCGGGGGTTCGGTTGAAGAGACGGCCGGAGGGACGGTCAGGGTGTCGGGAATGCCGGTGCGGACGTCTTCGGTGCGCATGGGCACCGCCGCGCCCCGGCCGAAGTCGAGGGCCAGCAGGAAGGCGGCGAGGGCCTTCAGCTCTTCGGGCCGGAGGTCGTAGGCGGGCATGGCGCTGGAGGCCATCTTGGACTTGGGATCCTTGATGTAGGCGGCAAGATGTTCGGCCGAGCGCCCCTTGGCGCGCATGTTGGACATGTCGGGGCCGGTGCGGTGGCCGCCTTGCCCCAGGATGTTGTGGCAGTATGCGCATTCCCGTTCCACGTAGATGCGCAGGCCCTGACGGACCTCTTCCGTCATGGCGCCGGGGGAACCGGGGGCGCCGGGGGGCGTGAGCACGACCTTGTTGTAGGGCGCGGCCTCGGAATATGCCTGCCCGGTCAGGTAGACGACGCAGACGATGAAGGTCAGGCCGATGCCCATGGATACCGGCCTGTTGGCCAGTCCCTTCATGCGGCTTTCGCTCATGAAGGGCACGCAGAGCATCAGCAGCGCGCCGCCCACGGGAATGACCAGGCTGCCCACGGCCTCCCACGCGCCGGTGAAGTAGGTCAGCAACTGGAATATCCACATGTAGTACCATTCGGGCCGGGGCAGGTAGTCGGCGATGAAGGTGCCTGCCTTGTCTTCCAGCGGCGCGGGCGCCGTGGCCGCCAGCGCCAGCAGGACGCAGAACAGGATGCCGAAGGCGATGGCCGTGCGGTGCATGTGTTCGGGATAGAAGCGGTAGGGCGCGCCGCCTTCGGCCGGGGGCGGCAGCGGTTCGCCGCCCACCCTCTCGCGCGGGTCGGACAGGTTGTGCAGGCGGATGAGGTAGATGTGCACGGCCAGAAAGAGCAGGAGCAGGGCGGGAAGCAGCAGGGTGTGGATGGAGTGGAAGCGCGTCAGCGTGAACCCGGACATCCCGTCCCCGCCCAGGATGAAGCGCGTGATGGCGTTGCCCACCAGCGGGTACTGGCTGGGAATGTTGGCCCCCACCACGGTGGCCCAGTAGGCTTTCATGTCCCACGGCAGCAGGTAGCCGGTGAAGCCGAGGCCCAGCGTCACCAGAAACAGGCAGGCCCCGGTGATCCACGTGCCCTGGCGCGGGTGCACGTATGCGCCGTGGAAATAGGTGACCATCTGGTGCGCGAACACCAGCAGCACCATGGCGCCCGCCCCCCAGTGATGCAGGCCGCGCAGCAGTCGCCCGGCGGGCACCTCGTTCGAGATGTAGCGGACGGAGTTCCACGCCTTGTCCGGGGAGGGCACGTAGTAGAAGGCCAGCACGATGCCCGTGACCGCCATCAGCAGAAAGACCAGGGCGCACAGCGTGCCCAGAACGGCGCTCCAGCCCGTGCCGTCCGGCAGCCTTTTGTAGAGGAAGGGCTTGAGATGCGTTTCCCATCCGATATGTTTGCCGATGTTCATTACACCACCTCGACCTTGAGTATGCCGTCCTCGACCTTCCAGGGCAGACGGGTCAGCCCCCTGGGCGGCGGACCGGCGATGACGTTGCCGTCCCTGTCGAACGCCCCGCCGTGGCAGGCGCACTTGAAGCGCGAGGACAGCGGGTCCCAGCTGACGGCGCAGCCCAGGTGCGGACAGGCATTGCCGAAGCAGATGACCTGGCCGGGGGCGTCGTGCCGCACCAGCACGGTGGTCTGCACCTGTTCGCTGTGGAAGGCTTGCCTGCGCGTGTAGCCGAGCGGCAGGGTGCTGATGTCGCCCTCGGGGATGTCCTTGATCGGGGCCACGGGCACCCATTGCGCCGGGGTGCGGGCCAGGGTGGGCGCCACGGCCGCGGTGCCCAGGATGCCGCCGAGCACGGCCACGGCCCCCGCGCCCACGGCGGCCGTCAGGAAGGAGCGGCGCGAGGGGCAGGCCGCTTCCGGTCCGCCAGGGGGGCATGTTGTTGCGGCTGCCGGTGCGGTGGCCGGGGTCGCCGCCGGAGCTGCATGGCGCGCCCCGCAGGCGCAGGCCGTCGCAGCGCCCGCCGCAGCGGATGTCCGCGCGTCTTCCACCGCGCCCTTCGTCCCGTTCTTCGCCCTCTCCACAGCCCTGTCCTCCGCCGGATGGGAGGGAAGGGGCCTGAGCGATTTCAGGTGCTTCAGCGCCAGACGCTGGATGTACTTGATGGCTCGCGTCCCGCTGATCTGCTTGGGGCAGACTTCCGTACAGTTGAATTCGGTGCGGCAGGCGTAGCAGGAGTCCAGCGCGCGGGTCAGGCGGGCCTCGAACAGTCCGTCGCGCTGGTCGGCCAGCAGGGTGAAGGCGCGGTTGAGGGCGGCCGGTCCCGCGTACCCCGCGTGGTGATTGACCATGGTGCAGCTCGAAACGCAGCAGCCGCAGGCTATGCAGTCCGTGGCCATGCCGATGTCGATGCGCGCCTTGTCGTCGGGCCTGATGGCATGGGGCTCGTCGCGTGCGTCCGCGGGCTCGAAGAAGGGCAGGGCGTCCTCGTACTTGGCGAAGAACGGATCCATGTCCACCACGAGGTCCTTGATCACGGGAAAGTGGTTCAGGGGGCGGATGGTGATGTCCTGCGCAGGGGGCAGGTGCGAGACGTTGGTCTTGCAGGCCAGGGCCTCGCGGCCGTTGATGACCATGCCGCAGGAGCCGCACATGTTGACGCGGCAGGCGAAGCGGAAGGAAAGGCTCGGGTCCTGCTCGCGCTGAAGGCGCAACAGCACGTCCAGTATCGTGGTGGTTTCCGGCGCGGGGATGTCCAGCGTGTAGGCATCGAAATGCCCCTCCCCGCCCTCGGCGGGGTCGTAGCGGAACACCCTGACGGTGCGGGATGTCGGTTGGGATGTCATGACGGCCTCCGGTTAGTAGATGATGCCCCAGACGAGCAGCACCACGGCAAGGCCCATGCCCGGCAACCAGTAGACGAGGCTGCGCTGCCGCTTGATGTCCGCCAGATTGAAGTCCAGCAGGATGACCCGCAGCCCCAGCGCCGCGTGAAACGCCACCACGACCAGCAGCATGAACTGGAGAAACGGCTTGTAGGTGAAGAAGAGGTGCAACGTGAGGAATACGACGATGAATACGGCGCTGATGCGCTGCATCAGCCAGGCCCACATGCCCACATGGGTGCGCCCTCGCCGGTACGGATCAAGGTCTCCCCATTGCATTGGCGTGCGGTGCTCGAACTTGTGCTGTTCCATGATGTGTTCTCCGAAGTATGCTGCGTTGATATGTCGGTGAAAAATCATTTTTTCCATTTCTGGCAGGCTTCCACGGACTTGTGCGTGAATGCGACGGGCTTCTTTTCCGTAACGGGCATGCCGTCGTCGCCGCGCCAGAGAAACGTGTTGAACAGGCCGTAGTCGTCGCGCTGTTCGGGGAAGTCCAGCCGGGTATGCGCGCCGCGCGTTTCGTCACGCAGCAGCGCCGAGGTCGCGGCCATGATCGAGACGTCGATCATGCTGCGCGTATCGAGCCATACGTTGTAGATCATGTTGCAGGCATTGCTTCCGGAAACGGAGGCGCCCTCCACGTCGTCGCTCAGGCTGCGGAATATGGGCAGGGCTTCTTCCATGTCCTTCCTGTTGCGGATGATGCCCACCTTGAGCCAGTTGGTTTCCTGGATGTCGTGCCGGATTTCCAGCGGGTTCCGCCCGCCGGTGCGCAACAACGGTTCTCGCAGGCGCGCGACCAGCGATGTCACAAGGCCGGGAGCGGTTTCCTTGATGCTGCGGTCCGCCGACAGGAACCGGGCCAGGGACTTGCCCGCCAGGCGCCCGTAGACGCAGGATTCCGCGATGCCGTTGCCCCCAAGCCGGTTGGCGCCATGCACGCCGCCGGCGTCCTCGCCCGCCACGAAGAGTTTGTGCAGGCTGGCCTGGCAGTCGGTGTCGATCTGCGCGCCGCCCATGAAGAAATGGGCCGTGGGAGAGACGGGAACCCGCCCCCTGGCCAGGTCGTAGCCGAACTGCGCGCAGCGCTCGGCCATGCCCGGAAAGGTCTTGAGCACGAAGTCCGCGCCCAGGTGGGCGGCGTCGATGTGCACGCCGCCCTCGGGACAGGCCCGTCCGGCCATCATTTCCATGTAGGCCGAGCGGCTCACCACGTCGCGCGTGGCGCGCTCCGCCACGTCCGGGGCGTAGCGCCGCATGTAGCGCTCGCCCTCGCCGTTGTAGAGGTGCGCCCCCGCACCGCGCAGTCCTTCTTCCAGCAATGCGCCGGCCACCACGCTGCCGGGCACGATGAGCCCGGTGGGGTGGAACTGGATCATTTCCATGTCCCGCATGCGCGCCCCGGCCCTGTACAGCATGGCGATGCCGTCCGCGGATTTTTCCGGGCCGGGGGCATGGAAGCGGTACTGCGTGGGGCCGCCGCCCGTGGCCACCAGGGTGGCCGCGGCTTCCACGACCAGGAATTCACACCGGCGCATGTCGTACAGCAGGGCTCCGGTGACCGTCTGGCCGGTGGCGTCCAGCAACAGTTCCACAGCGCGTGTTTCTTCCAGCACGGGAATGCGCCGCTTGAAGACCTGTTCCGTGGTCCGGCTGATGATCTCGATGCCCGTCAGGTCCCCCCTGTGCACGGTGCGGTCGAAGGATTGCCCCGCGAAAGGCTTCTGATGGATGCGCCCGTCGGGAAAGCGATCAAAAAAGCACCCGCAAACGGTTTCCAGTTCCTTGACCGTCGGGGTGCCCTGCTCGACAAGCTGTTTCGCGAGGTCCTGATTGTTGATGTACTGGCCGCCCTTGAGCGTATCCATGAGATGTTTTTCATGGGAATCATCAGGGCTCAGGACGACATTGAACCCGCCCTGCACCATACGGCTGCATCCGCCCTTTCCCTTCAACGCCTTGGAGGCGATCAGGATATTCAGTGACGGCAATGCATCGTGCGCGTATATGGCGGCAAGCTGCGCCGCCGCTCCCATTCCTATGACGAGCAAGTCTACCTGAATGTCCGGTTTCATATGGCAAGCCTTGGGTGAAATAGTTGGTCACGATGTTCATGCCACATCAAATTTGGTGCCGTTGGTGTCTAATTTATAGCACCGTGTATTTATTTGTATTTTTATTGAGAGCGCATCGGACTTCTTTAGAAGTGCCCAATAATGGTCATTGGTGTTGCCTGTTGGGCAGCCATTCTGACCAATATTGGGCACTTCTTGTGCCGTGCCTTTGCCCGTGGGTTTCCCGGCAGGCGCCCGGCGGGTGGGCCTTCATTGCTCCATGGGGAGGGCACGATGCCGATAGAAAGTATAGATGGTGTATCCCAGGCTCAGCAGCGTTAACGCCAGGAACACCCAGCAGATGACGGACCCGAAGAAAATGGTGGGAGAACCGTGGGAGATGAGCAGTGACCGGCGCAGGTTGTCCTCAAAGAGCGGGCCAAGCACAAAGGCCACCAGCAGCGGCGCCTCGGGGAATTTGAAAACGGACAGGAGATAGCCGAGAAGCCCCAGAATGGCCATGACGAGCACGTCGAACATGCTGTTGTTGATGGAAAATGCGCCGTAGCAACAGATCAGCAGGATAATGGGGTAGAGCACCTGCTTGGGGATGTGCGCTATTTTGGCGAAGGTGCGGATGCACGTGATGCCCGTTACGTACATGAGCGCGGAGCTTACCATGATGCCGATGTATACGGCGTAGACCAGGACGATGTTCTCCTGGAACAGGAGTGGCCCCGGTGTCAGGTTGTGCATCATGAAGGCTCCCAGGATGACCGCGGTGACCACGTCGCCCGGGACGCCCAGCGAGAGCAGGGGGATCAGCGTCGCTCCGGCACAGCCGTTGTTTCCGGACTCTGCCGCGGCAAGGCCCTCCAGTTCCCCCTTGCCGAAGTTGCTCCGGTAAGGGGAACTGCGCTTGGCCTCGGTGTAGCTCATATAGGCTGCCGGCGCGCCGCCGATGCCCGGTATGGCGCCCAGAATGACGCCGATCCAGCTGCCCTTGACAATGGTTTTGAAGCAACGTTTGAACTCTGCCCAGGTCACCCTGTCGCCGCCCACGGCAATGACGCTTTCCTGTACAGGCGGGCGGCCGGTACACCCTTTCAGTATTTCCGGAATGGCGAACAGGCCGATGATGAGCGGAATAAAGCTGATGCCCGGCATGAGTTCCACGCTGCCGAACGTATAGCGGCCGGTGCCGAAAACAAGGTCGAGCCCGATGGTGGAAAGGAACAGGCCCAGGCATGCGCCGATAACCCCCTTCCAGAACTGGTCTCCGGACAGGCTGGCCACGATGGTCAGGGAAAAACAGATGAGCATGAAGAATTCGGGCGGGCCGAAGCTCAGGGCAAAACTGGCGATGATACCCGCGCAGAATATCAGGGAGAGATTGGAGATGAAGTCTGCAATGCAGGAGGCATAGAGCGCCATGTACAACGCTTTGCCTGCCTTGCCTTGCTGCGCGAGGGGATAGCCGTCCAGAACGGTGCAGGCGGCCGCCCCCGTGCCCGGTGTTTTGATGAGAATGGCGGAGATGGATCCGCCGTACATGGCGCCTTTGTAGACGGCCACAAGGAGCAGCAGCGCTGTGATGGGAACCATGTGGAAAGTGAAGGGAAGAAGCAGGGTGACCGCCATGGTTCCTGTAAGGCCGGGTATGGCGCCTATGACGACGCCAAAGGCCATTCCGGCAAACATCATGAGGAAATTTTCCAATGTGGAAGCCAGCAGTAGGGCGTCCATGAAATTTTCCAGCATTGCGCAGCTCCTTTTATATGATATTCTCCAGGACACCCATGGGCAAAGGCACCCCGGCAACTTTGACGAACAGGTAATACAAGATGGCCGTGGTCAGAATCGCACCCGCGAGGGCACGGAGGACGTTGCGTTCTCCGGAGAAAAAGGCAAAAAGAAGATAGAAGATCAGTCCACCGATAAGGATGCCGAGCCAGCCTGCAACGGCAAAAAGCAGGACCAGCGTGGCCATGGCGGCCATGCGAAAGAACAACGCAGTCCAGTCGAAAGGTGTCCGCGCGCTTGAGTCCGGGGCTGCGGCGGTGACCCGCATCTTGCGGAAGCTTGACCACAGCAGCCCAAGGCTGAAAGCCAGCATGGCCCAGAAAATCATGTCCGGGAAAGATCTGGGTGAACTCGCTTGCCCCTTATGGCTCGCTGTAGGTATTTCTATGGCCAGGTCATTCAGGAAAAGGACAAAGGCCAAGGATAACAGGGCAAAGATCACGCCCAGAATGGCATCCCATTTGTGTTCGGTCAGATGCATGGCTCCTCCCTTGTTGCGCGCCTGCTGTGGAGCGGATGTGAAAGCAGCACCCGCTCCACACGATTATTGGATAGTTACTGTATGACGATATCCATCTTTTCCCCGATTCTTAAAAACTTGTCGTACTGATCCATCACGAATTTTTCCGATTCCCCGGGGGTCATGACAGCGGGAAGCGCCCCGAGATTTTGGGTGGTTCTGAGCCACTCCTCGTCCGTCTTCAGCTTCTGCAGCATTTCCGCATAGGTGGTGACCACTTCCTTGGGCATGTTCTTGGGACCGAAAATCCCTGACCAGCCCACCGCGTTGGTCAGGGTGGGGTAGCCGGCTTCCGCTACGGTGGGGATATCCGGGAACATCTCCAGGCGCTGTTCCGTGGTTACGGCCAGACCGCGGACCATGCCGCTTTTGATCACATCCATCATGGGGGAAAGGTTGTTGGGCAGAAACTGGGTGTGCCCGCCGAGAAGCGATGTCTTTGCGTCGCCGTCCCCCTTGTAGGGCACGGATACGGCGGCGTTTTTGGGAAGGCCCGCCGCATCCAGAAGCATCATGCCCACGATGTCGAGCATGGAAAGCGCGCCGGATGTGCCGTACGACAGCTTGCCGGGTTCGGCCTTGATGGCGTCAACCAGAGCCTGCAGGGTCTGGTAGGGGGCGTCGGCCCTGACGCAGATGATGAACGGCGTGATTTCCGTAATGCCCACAAAAGTGAAGTCGTCGACCTTGTAGGGGATGGTCTTGTTGAGGGCGGGCACCGCTGCATTACAGCTTACCCGTCCCATGAGTATGGTGTAGCCATCCGGCTTCCCCTTTGCCGTCGTGGCTGCCGCCAACACCCCTGAAGCTCCCGGCTGGTTCACCACTACAATGGGCTGCGAGAAAAATTTTTTGGCGCAGTTTGAGAGAGAGCGAGAGGCCAGGTCTGTGGTTGAGCCGGCTCCAAACGGACAGAGTAACGTAATGGGTTTTGTCGGAAACTCCGCATGGGCTTGTGAAATCGTCCCGACCAGGAAAAACGCTGCTACTGCAATGAGAATGATGCTGCGGCGCATATGCACTCCTTTCCGTGGGTGGTGATGAATAAGCATTTAAAATTTGGAAAACTCTTCTGTTGTGTGCTGCAACTTCACTTCAGAAGCACAGCTTTGCAGAAACGATAAAGATGACGCCAAGGACAATCTTTCGAAACAACTGCTGATTCATGCGTTTATTTGCCAGATTCCCCAGGCTGCTCCCAATCCATACTGCTGGAACAGCTGGTAGAATATTGAATATTGTTTGGGGTGGAATGATGCCGATGAATACATACGCGATGGCCTTGTAGGTGTTTGTTAAAAAAAAGATGAAAACTATGGTTCCGACGAACGTGCGCCTGTCCTGTATGGAGGTCATGAGATACAGTGACCAGACCAGCCCGCCGGCGTGCGCCAGTACAGTTGCGACGCCGCCTAGCGCACCATAGAAATATATCTGGGTCTTGCCTGTGCGACAGTTTATTCCTGTAAAACGCGCCCTTATCCAACGCACAATGAACATGTTCGGGGAAAGATGACTCAGCGCATATGTCATCCCAAACATTCCAACGCCAAAGCGGAATTCTCTTGCCGGTATGATTGGTAGCAATAATGTGCCGATCAACAGGCCAGGTACTGCGGAAAGCATAAGGCGAAGCAGTTTGTTTGACCTGTCCCACTGCATCCAGTAATAGCGCAAGCCAATAATATCAGAGGCGAGCATGAGCGGCGCGCCCAGGCCAAGAGCTGTTTTTGCGGGAAAGGCCAGGGACAGCGTCGGCAGCAGGAAGACGCCGGAGCCTATGCCCACTCCCGTCTTGATGACACCGGAGAAAAATCCCGCCACCGCCACAATAAGGATTTCCCATAGTTCCATTGTATGCCTGTCTGGTGATTCATGCGTAACGAAACAATGTGCAGCATTCGTTTCAAATCATGGCGTGCAGAAAGTCGAAGTGTTGCAACCGCTCCACGCACTGAGGCGCGTGCTGCTATGCTTGTTCCGGTTTTCTCAAGCAATGGTCATGCCATGTTGTGCGCCCCTATAATATTCTTAATTGCTTTGTAAAAATGGCATAAAATCCGAAGTTCGAGAGGGGCTGGCCGCAAATAGGGCATTGTTGGCCGCTATCGGACAAAATAGTCCAATAATGGACATGCATGCTGCCGACGCTTCCGGAAACTGCATGCAACAGTGCGCCCCCTGTCTGGAACGACTCCGAATACATCGACAGCCCCGTCCGTTCCGTGGTGTACCGGAGGCGCCGATGCCGTGCCGGATGCGTGGCGACGGCACCCGCGCGTGACCGGGGTGTGGCCGCACGGGCGCGTAGGGTGGCGGCAGGCCGGGCCTGCGGGACGATACGGGGGGCGGAAGGGGGCGTGCCGGAAGGGAAGCAGGGCGCGGCGGGATCGGCGGAACTGGCGGAACTGGCGGAACTGGCGGGATCGGCGGGGCTCGGCACAGGCGCGCCGGGGCACAGGCGGTGGAGCTTTTGTCTTTCGCGTCGCGGTGCTAGGGAAGGGGAACGCCGCCGGGTTCCGGCGTGCCCTGGTATTCCGCGCCCGTTGCGGGGCGGCATCCCTTGGGGGGCTTGCCCCGTTCCCATCACTTCAGCTTCGGGAGGGCTGCATGCCTGCCGCACCGTCCACCGGCATCCACCCATTCGCGGGCATCGACCTCGACGCCGCGCTCGCCGTGGCGCTGGATGCCGCCAAGGCGGGATGCACCGTGCTGGCGCGCGGCCGTTCGCGTCTTGCCCGCTTGCACACCACCACCAAGAGCCCCGGCGATATCACCACGGAACTGGACGCCCGGTCGGAGGCGGCCATCTTCGCGCGCATCCGGCAGGTATATCCGGACCATGCCCGGCTAGGCGAAGAGTCGGGTGAGGAGTCGGGGGTTTCCGGCGCGTCGCCGTACCGCTGGATCGTCGATCCGCTGGACGGCACGGTGAACTATGTGCACGGAATCCCGTATTATGCCGTGTCGGTGGCGCTGGAGGTGGACGGAACAGCTGTGCTCGGCGTGGTGGCCGACCCGGCCCGGCGCGAGTTCTTTACGGCCGTGCGCGGCCGGGGGGCGTTCTGCAACGGAAGGCCGTTGTCAGTGGCGCGGCGCGCCCGGCTGGACGAGGCCGTCATCGGCACCGTGGTGCCGCCGCCCAGGTGGCCGGGCATGGAAGGGTATCTCGCGCAGTTCTGCGCCGTTGCGCGCAGCGCGGCGGGCATGCGCCGCGGCGGCGCGGCGGCGCTGGACCTGGCTTACGTGGCCGCCGGGCGGCTGGACGGCTTCTTCGTGGTCAGCCTGAAGCGTTGGGATCTTTCCGCAGGCGCCCTGCTGGTGCGGGAGGCCGGAGGGGCCGTGGCCGACATAGACGGCCACCCGGACCCGTTGCACGCCAACCGCCTTGCCGCCGCCAACGGCGATCTGTTGCCAGCGCTGTTGGGGCGGTTGCGGCCAGAGTGACGCAGGTATCGGCGTTGCGTGCCGGAAAAGCATGGGGAGGGGGCAGCATCGGCTTGCCTCCTCCCCGTTCTCATCGCGTCGCCGTGGTGCATCTCGCGGGCTGCAACCACTGTCACAAAGGCAAAGCCGGCGGTCAGTTGCCGCGTTTGCCGTGCGCCATGTCCTCGATGCCATCCCCGCGCCGCCGCAGCCACAGCCCGAACCACAACGCGTTGCCCAGGCACACGATGCCGGACAGCAACAGGGTCGTCGACGGACCCAGGGCATGGGCCATGGCGCCCCCCAGCAGCGAGCCGAACGGCCCCATGCCCAGGAACATCATGGAGAACAGGGCCATGACCCGCCCCCGGTAGGCGTCGGGCGACATGATCTGCAAGAGCGTGTTGGCCGAGGCCATCAGCACCACCATGCCCATGCCCACGGGCACCAGGGCCAGCAGGGCCGCCCACACCGACCGGCACAGCGCGAACGCCGTCAGGCTGGCTCCCAGCCCCATGGCGGCGTACAGCGTCCACCGGAACAGCCCCTTGCTGTCCCGGCGAGAGGCAAGGCACAGCGCGCCCAGCAGCGCGCCCGCCCCGGCGGCCCCCAGCAGCAGGCCGAGGGTCCTGGCGTTGCCGCCCAGCACCTTGTCGGCCACCACGGGCATCAGCACCGAATAGTTCACCCCGATCAGACTGGTGGCCCCCACCAGCAGCAGGGTGGTGCGGATGCCCTCGTGGCGCACCGCGAAGCCGAGTCCCTCGCGGATGCGTTGCAGCGTCGAAGGCCCCGGCGGCGGGGGCACGTGGGCGGGCAGGCGCATCATCAGCAGTCCGGCGATGACCGGCACGAAGCTGACGCCGTTGAGCAGGAAGCACCACCCCTCGCCAGCGGCGGCCACCATCAGGCCCGCCAGCGTGGGGCCGATGACCCGCGCCGCGTTGAACATGGACGAGTTCAGGCCGATGGCCGTGGGCAGGTCCTCGCGCCCCACCATGTCCATGACGAAGGACTGCCGCGTGGGCACGTCGAAGGCGTTGACCATGCCGAGGGCCGTGGCCAGCACGAACACGTGCCAGACCTGCACCAGATCGGCCATGGTCAGCGCGGCCGCCGTCAGCGCCAGCAGCATGGAGGCCACCTGCGTGCCCACCAGGATGGTCCGCCGGTCGTGGCTGTCGGCCAGGGCTCCGCCGAACACGGACAGCGCGAACAGGGGCAACTGCGCGGCAAAGCCCAGCGCCCCCAGCACGAAGCTGGATTCGCTCAGCCGGTATACCAGCCACGACTGGGCCATGGACTGCATCCACGTGCCGGGCAGCGAAATGGCCTGCCCGCCGAAGAACAGCCGGTAGTTGCGGTGACGGAACACACGCAGCGGGCCGGAACTGCCGCCGGGGGCGTGATGATCGGGGAAAGGAGGCATGCTGCATCCGTTGCGTTGCCGTCGTGCCCGGCGCGTCAGTTGGCGGGGCGGGCGGCCTTGCCTGCCGCGCCTGTGGCGTCACCCGGAGCGGCGTGCGGTGCCGGTTGCGGCACGGACTGGGGCATGGGCTGGGGGGCGGGCGGGTCGGGCAGGCCGGGGGCGGCGGGCTGGAACTGCGGGTGGACCTGCATCCACTGCGCGGCGATGTTCTTGGAGTGCACCAACTGGTCGGGTGTCATGCGCTGTTGCACCTCGGCCGCCACCGGGGCGGCGTCGCCGTCGCCGAACAGCACGGCGCGGGTCAGCCACGAATGGGCGGTGACCACGTCCGCCGTGGTCCCTTCGCCCGCGGCCAGCATGCTGCCCAGCAGGGTCATGCAGCGCGGGTGCCCGCCCTCGGCGCACTGGCCGAACAGTTGCAAGCTGCGCCCGAAGTCCTTGGGCACGCCATTGCCCTCGTGGTGCAGGATGCCCAGATTGAGCCGCGAATGCTGGTCGCCGGCCTTCTCGCCCATCTGGAAGTAGCGCACCGAGCTTGCCAGGTCAGGCTCGGCGCCCTGGCCCCGATAGAACATTTCGGCCACCAGGCCCATGGCGTCGGGGTTGCCTGCGTCGGCAGCCTCTTGCAGCAGGTGCAGGGCCTTGGCATCGTCGCGCTCGGTGCCCATGCCGTAGCGGTAGTGCACGCCCAGCCAGAACCGGGCACGCACCACGCCGAGGGCCGCGGCGCGTTCCGTCCAGCGGAAGGCTTCCTTCTGGTTCTCCGGTCCGGCCAGTCCCTTGCGGTGGTATTCGGCCAGCAGGTCGCAGGCTTGCGGGTGGCCGCGCTCGGCCGCCAGCGAGAGCCATTTTTCGCCCTGCATGAAGTCGCGCCGGGTGCCGCGCCCATAGGTGTACAGCACCCCCACCAGGGCCTGCGCGTTGACGATGTCCTGCCCGGCGGCGGACATGGCCAGGGAGAAGGCCCTGGCCTCGTCCTTCCGCACGCCGGTGCCGTCCAGGTACATGCGGGCCAGCACGTCCTGCGCGGGGCCGAAGTCCTGCGCGGCGGACTTCTCCAGCCATGTGGCGGCGCGAGCCGGGTCGGGCTGGCCGTCGGCGCCCTGCAACAGGGCCATGGCAAAGGCGAACTGGTCCTGCGGGCGGGTGGGGGCCTCGATGCTGGTGCCGTCGGAAAGTTCCACCAGTTCGCCCACGGGGTCGGAGGCGCGGCCTTGCGGCGACTGCGCCGGGGCGGACTGCGCGGCCTTGCCGTCCTGTTCCTGCCGGGCGTCGGCCATGCTGTCCGGCGTGACCACCAGGTCGGGCGCGTCCGACTCGTTTGCGCCGGACTGGTTCTGGCCGGACTGGTTCTGGCCGGACTGGTTCTGGCCGGACGCCGTGCCGGATTCGGCGGCGGATGTTGCGGAGGTCGCGCGTTCGTCGGTCGTGTCGGCGTTCTGCTCCGTGGCCTCGCGCACGTAGGTGGGGCGCTCCGGCAGGGCGGCCGTTCCCTTTTTTGGGGGCTTGCAGCCGCCCAGCAGCAGGCCCGCCGCCAGCAGCGCGACAAGCGCCAGGCGCGCCGCGCTGCGTGTCGTGCTGTGCGGGATGGAGGCGTACGGGGCGCAGGACGAACGGAAACGCGCGGCGATGCGGCGGGATATGCTCATGGTCTCTCCGGGGTGTGGCTGCGGAACGGTCGGGCGTGCGGGTTCGTCCGTGCACGGGCGTACGCGCGGGAGATCGCGCCGAAGGAGGGGCATAGCACGCGCCGGGGTGGGGGTAAACGGGCGCGGAGCCGCATGGGCCGGGAAGAGGGGAATGGGGGCGACACCGGAGCGGAGGGAAAGTGGATGGCAGGGCGGGCACGCCGCCACGACCGGAGCCGTGGGCGCGGAGCCGCATGCGTCGTTCGGCGACGCCGTGGGCTCAGCGCGCCCCGCCGCCCTCGCCGCCGCTGCTGCCGCCACCCGTGCCGCCCTCCATGTCGCCCTGCATGCCGCCCTGCATGCCGCCAGACGCTTCGGATCGGCCGCCGCGAGCGTGCTGGTGTCCCCCGGCTTCGCTGCCGCGCCGTCCCGGCTGGCCGGACTGCCCATTGGGGCCGTTGCCCGCCGGGCGGTGCAGGCCGCTTTCGCCTCCGGCGGGGATGTGCCCGCCGGGTTCGCCGCGCACCGGGGAATGGGCGCAGCCTTCGCCGGTGCGTCCGCCCAGTCCGTCCAGTCCGCCCAGTCCGCCGGGTTCGCCGTGCTCGCCGCCGTGCTGCCGCTGCCACGCCGCCAGTCCGCCTTCCAGGTAGCGCGCGGTCACCCCGCGCGCCGCCAGGCGCGACTGGATGCCCCGGCTGGCTTCGCCTCCGCCCGCGCAGTACACCACGGCGCTGGTGCCTTCCGGGATGGAGGGCAGCCACGTGCCGACGGCGGCCGGGTCGCGCCACTGCGAGCCGGGGATGGCTTCCGGATGCAGGGCGTGTTCGTTCCGGCTGCGCACGTCGAGCAGCAGCAGGCGTTCTTCGCCGCAGATGGCGTCGTCGAGTTCGCGGGGGGTGATGGAGCGGACCATGGGAGTCTCCCTTGGCTGCGGTGTCATGCTCGTCGGGACTGGCCGGGCCGTCCGGCACCGGGGAGCGGCGCTTCCCGTCAGGACGGCTGCGGGAACAGGGTGAACTGGTCGTCCATCATGGTCATGGGCACGTCGTCGCGTCCGTGCAGCACGCCCGTGCCGCGCGTCCCCCACGGGCACACCTTGACGCATACCCCGCACACCGAATGCCCGATGAGCGGCCGCCTGGCGAAGTCCTCGCGCAGCAGGGCGCGGCAGCGCTCGAAGTGCAGGGCTTCGTCGCGGCTTTCGTAGTGCGCGCCCGGCTCGTGCGGCAGCGCGGCCCCCTTGATGGCCCCGGCCGGGCAGGCATCGGCGCAGCGGGTACAGTTGCCGCAGCGGTTCAGCAGCGGGCGGCCCGGTTGCAGGGGCAGGTCGGTGAGCACCGTGCACAGGCGGATGCGCGGGCCGTACAGCGGCGAAACGGTCAGCAGGCTCTTGCCCTGCCAGCCCAGCCCGGCGGCCACGGCCACGGCCTTGTGCGAGATCATGCTGGTGCAGGCCACGGGGTCCAGCGTCTGCGAGGCGGGCAGGGGCAGGGCGCGCCCGCCCGCTTCCTGGATCAGCAGGGTCAGGCGCAGGGCCGTGTCGTCCAGCCGGGCGTTCACGGCCTGGTAGTGGTGGGCGTAGAGCGGCGTGGGGCCGTCCACGATGTCGTCCAGTACCGGGTCCGCCAGGCGCACGCCCAGGCTGATGGCCCGCGACCAGCCGTCCAGCAGGTTTGCGGGATGGGTGGGCAGGGCGCGCACGCGGTCCAGGTCGGCCACGCCGAACAGGCTTGCCCCCCACCGTAACGCCGCTTGTCGCAAGGAAAAACTGTCCATGGCCATGCTCACCTCCGCAGCGTGCTGGCTTCATGGATGGCATGTTTTCCGTCCGGGTGCAACGGCTGCGCGCGCCTCGGCGAGACGTTTGGCCGAGAGAGCATTACATGCCGGAATGCCAGTGATTGTCGTGAGAATACATTGCAGGTGGACACAGGGAATATTTTGCTTTATGTTCATAGAATGGCGTGGACAGGCGATTTCATCATGCGAATGAAATGCATGCCCGCACGGAATTGAAATCTTATGCTTCGATGTCCGGGAGGATGTTGAGCATACGGGCAAGGGCCAAGGAATGCCTGCCCGTATGCATATGAGTTCGGTATGATGTTTGCCACCGGAATCGTGTGATTTTTCGGTGTGCGATGTTTCGGGTGCAGTCGCAATGCGCGGCTTGTGCTTCCTCCGGCGTGCCCTTGCGGCCCGGCAGGATGCGAGTCGTGCCGTGGCCTGTGCCGCAGGCCCGGGCTCCCGCCGTTTGCGGGTGCGCCCGTGTGCGGCGTCTTTCGCGGGGGACCCCTCATGGACCGTCACATGGTCCGCTACATGGTCCGCCCCGCGAACCGGCCATGGCCGTGCGGCGCCAATGGCGCCCCGGCCAGGCTGCATCCCGTTCCGTGTCTCCCTCCCGTGCATCCCTGCGACAACATGATGCGCGCCCACGCCGGGTGTGCGCCGATGGTGCGTGCCCACGCAGCCGGTTCGTGTCCCGTCCCCTTTCCGGATGGCGCACGGCCGTGCCGTCGGGTGGTCCGCCCCGGCGCAACCGGTCCCCGTCCGGGCTCCGTCCGGACCCCATCGGGAACGGGGCACCCGTGGCGCGCGCGGCACAGGAGGCAGCATGGCGAAGATAGAGATCAGGAACCTTACCAAGATATTCGGGCCGGCCCCGGAAAAGGCGCTGGCCATGGTCCGCGAGGGCAGGCCCAAGGACGAGATATACAAGCGCACCAAGCACGCCGTGGGCGTCAACCGCGCCTCGTTCGACGTGGAGGAGGGCGAGATCGTGGTGGTCATGGGCCTTTCCGGCAGCGGCAAGTCCACGCTGGTGCGCTGCCTGAACCGGCTCATCGAACCCACCGACGGCACGGTGCGCATCGACGGGGCGGACGTGACCTCCCTTTCGGTGAAGGACCTGCGCGCCCTGCGCCAGCGCACCTTCGGCATGGTGTTCCAGAATTTCGCGCTGTTCCCGCACCGTACCGTGCTCGAAAACGCCGAATACGGTCTGGAGGTGATGGGTCCCCCGCGCATGGACAAATCGACCCGCCGCCACAAGGCGACCGAAGCCCTGGCCCGCGTGGGCCTTGCCGGATGGGAAGCGGCCCGGCCCGGCCAGCTTTCCGGCGGCATGCAGCAGCGCGTGGGCCTGGCCCGCGCCCTGGCGCTGGATCCGGACATCCTGCTGATGGACGAAGCCTTCAGCGCGCTGGATCCGCTGATCCGGCGCGACATGCAGGACGAACTGCTGCGCCTGCAGGACGACGTGCGCAAGACCATCGTGTTCATCAGCCACGATCTGGACGAGGCGTTGAAGATCGGCGACCGCATCGTGCTCATGCGCGACGGGGCCGTGGTGCAGGTGGGCACGCCGGAGGACATCCTGACCAGCCCGGCCGACGACTACGTGGCCCGCTTCGTGGCCGACGTGGACATCGCCCGCGTGCTCACGGCGGGCACGGTGATGAAGCGGTCCGAGGCGGTGGCGGTGCTGGGCGTGGACGGCCCGCGCACGGCCCTGCGCAAGATGCGCCACCACGCCATCGCCACCCTGTTCGTGCTCGACCGCAACCACAGGCTGGTGGGACTGGTCACGGCCGACGACATCGCCGATCACCTGGCGGGCGGCGAGCGCGACCTTGCGGCCATCATGCGCACCGACATCACCACCGTCCCGACAGACACCCCCGCCTCCGAACTCATTCCCATCATGGCCGGGCTGCCCCACCCGCTGGCCGTCACCGACGAGCGCGGACGTCTGGCGGGCGTCATCGTGCGCGGGCTGCTGCTGGGCGCGCTGGCCGAACGAGGAGGGAACGCCTGATGGATATGACGAGCATGACAAACATAACGGGCATAACGGGCATCTTCCCCCGCATCCCCCTTGGCCAGTGGCTGGAAGCGGCCATCGACTTTCTGGTGACCCACCTGGCCCCGGCCACGCGGGCCTTTTCCGCCGTGACCGAAAGCGGCCTGAACCTGCTGGAGGCCGGGCTGGACGCGCTGCCCCCGGTGCTGGTGGTCGCCTTTGTGGGGCTGGTGGCCTGGCGGGTCACCCGCAAGGCAGGGCTTGGCGTGTTCGCCGTGGCCGGGCTGGCCCTGGTCTGGAACATGGGCCTGTGGCAGGCGACCATGAGCACTCTTGCGCTGGTGCTGGTGGCCACCCTGCTGGCGGTGCTGGTGGGCATTCCGCTGGGTATCGCCGCCGCCATGAGCGACCGGGCCCGCGCCGTGGTCATGCCCGTGCTGGACGTGATGCAGACCATGCCCGCCTTCGTCTACCTGATTCCCGCCATTCCGTTCTTCGGCCTAGGCAAGGTGGCCGCCGTATTCGCCACGGTGATCTTCGCCATGCCCCCCGCCATCCGCTTCACCTGCCTGGGCATCCGGCAGGTGCCCGCCGAACTGGTGGAATGCGCGGAAGCCTTCGGCACCGGGCGCTTCCAGCGGCTGGTGAAGCTGGAACTGCCGCTGGCCGCGCCCACCATGCTGGCGGGCGTGAACCAGACGGTGATGCTGGCCCTGTCCATGGTGGTCATCGCGGCCATGATCGGCGCGCGCGGCCTTGGCGGCGAGGTATGGAAGGCCATCCAGCGGCTGGAAATGGGCAACGGCTTCGAGGCGGGCATCGGCATCGTCATTGTGGCCATCTGCCTTGACCGCATATTGCAGCATGTGGGGAAGCGGGTGGGGGGCTAACTTCCCGTTTCCGCACGCCCCACACCACCTCGCCGCAGTGCGCGGCATAACCTCCAACAGAGGAGCACGACATGAAGAAGATACTGCTGCTGACCCTGGCGGTCTTGCTGCTGGCAACGCAGGCCCTTGCGGCACCCGCTTCCGAGGGCAAGCCCGTCCGCCTCGCCTACGTGGAATGGGACTGCGCCACGGCCAGTTCCCATCTCGCCAAGGCGGTGATTGAGGACAAGCTGGGCCGCAAGGTGGAAGTGCTGCCCGTGAGCGCCGCCGCCATGTGGATGGCCGTGGCCTCGGGCGACGTGGACGGCATGGTCACCGCGTGGCTGCCCGTGACCCACGGCGACTACCTGAAAAAGGTGGAAGGCAAGGTGAAGGACCTCGGCCCGCTGGTGGGCGGCGCGCGCCTTGGCTGGGCGGTGCCCGACTACGTGCCCCTGAAGTCCATCGAGGAATTGAACGCTAACGCGGACAAGTTCAAGGGCAAGGTCATCGGCATCGACCCCGGTTCCGGCCTGATGAAGCTGTCCGAAAAGGCCATGCAGGACTATGGCCTGAACAAGCTGACCCTGGTAGAGGGCAGCGGGGCCACCATGACCGCCGCGCTGGATGACGCCATCCGCCGCAAGGAGTGGATCGTGGTCACCGCCTGGTCGCCGCACTGGATGTTCGGCCGCTGGCAGCTGCACTACCTGGACGACCCCAAGAAGGTGCTGGGCGAGGAAGAACGCATCCATACCGTGGTGCGCAACGGCCTGGACAAGGACATGCCCGAGGTCTACGCCTTTCTCGACCGCTTCCGCTATGCCGACGCCAACCAGTTGGAAACGCTGATGGCCTGGAATCAGGAAAAGAACGCCGACCTGATGGCCAACGCCCGGCGGTTCATGAAGGAGCACCCCGAACTGGTCAACGAATGGCTGGGCAAATAGGGGGGAGGAAAGAAGAAGAAAATGGCCAGGCGCGGCGGGTACCCGTCGCGCTTGGCCGGGAAGAGGAAGGGGCGGGCACCATCCCAAGGTGGTGGCCACGGTTGCGAAGAACGTCGATCATGGTTACTGTGGCACATGAGGAAGCGCATTGCCGACTGGCTTGAAAAAATGAGTGTCGGCATGTTCATTGGCGGGATGCTCAACCCGACTCCGGCCACCCCTCAGGTCGCCTGTTATTTTCTTGGTGTCGCGTTCTTCATTGTTTCAATGGTACTGACATGGCAGGAGGGTAGAAAGGCATGACGACATATCTTATCGCGGTGGGCCTCTTCGGTCTTGCCGTTTTCGTGGTCGCCTTGTTTCTGCCTCCAGACAAGCCGAGGAACCGCAAGCACGACAAACAGTGCAACGCCCATTAAGCGTTACGCCCCGTCAGCAATGGCGGGGTTTTTTTGCGTGCGACGCCGGGCGGTTTTTCTGGAACAGGCCCGGTATGTTTTGAAGGTGCTTACCCGTCCCCCATCCGCCGTTCCATGCGCGAATGGATGATGGATGCCCGCACCTGCACCCCGCGCGAGGTGCCCGTGGGCGACCAGCGCAGGGGATTGGGCAGCACCGCCGCAAGGCGGGCCGCCTCCCACGAGGTGAGCGCGGCGGCGGACTTGCCGTAGTGATGGCGCGCGGCGGCTTCCGCACCGAACACGCCGTCGCCCCATTCCACCACGTTCAGGTACAGTTCCAGGATGCGCCGCTTGGACAGTTCGCGCTCCAGCCGCCAGGCCATGATGGCCTCCTTGACCTTGCGCGACAGACTCTTTTCCGGGGTGAACCACAGGTTCTTGGCAAGCTGCTGGGTGATGGTGCTGCCCCCGGCGGCGATGCGCCCCTCCTCGATGTTGCGCAGGAAGGCTTCTTCCATGCCGTCGAGGTCGAACCCCTCGTGCCGCCAGAACTTGTCGTCCTCGGCGATGGTCACGGCCAGCACGAGGTTGCGAGAAATGTTGCCAAGGCCCACCCAGGTCTGGCGATAGCTGGGGCCGCGCCCCTGCCGCGCCCACTGCGCCTGCCGGTACTCCATGAACGAGGTGATGGCGGGGTTCTGTTTCGCCAGCATGGCCACCGGCGGCCACACCGCGTAGCGGGCGATGTCGCCGCCCAGCAGCAGCGCCACCAGCAGTACCAGCCGCACGGCCAGCGGCCAGCCGGAGCGGGGCGCGCGTGGGCGCGTGGGGCCTTGCGGCGTTCTGGGTGACGTTCGGGGTGACGGCGGGCCGGATGCCGGGGGCGGCGTTCCGGGCGGCTGCATGCTCAGGAAGGGGGAGGAGCGCCGGTCGGCATCCTCCGGCGGCATGGTGGGGCCGCCGTGCGAGCCGGTTCCCGAAGCGTCGCCGAAATCCGGTGCCATGCCCGATGCGCCCGGCGTGCCCGACATGACGCCAGCCGGGCCTGTCCCCTTGCCGTTCTTGCGGCCCGACAGCGCGCCCACCACGTGGGCCATGACCGCCCACAGGCCGCCCGCCATGCGCCATACCGACACGGCCAGCCAGCGCAACGCGCCGAACACCCCTCGGCCCGTTGCCGCTATGCCCAGCGCCAGCCCTCGCAGCATGCGGCCCACCAGCCAGCCCACGCCGTGCAGCGCGCGGCCCGCCACGCCTCGTTCGTCACGCGGGACGGCGGGTGCGGGCATCCGGATGTCGGGCAATTCGGTCGGGGACATGGCAGGGGCATGGCCTCTGCGCGGGGTGTGGTGGCCGGATCGGGTGGACATGCAAGGATGCTATCCGTGCCGCACCGGCTGCGCAAGGGACCGGTGAGGTCATTTTGCTCCTGGTCGTGATGGGCCAGGCCGGGCGGCGCCATGGCGCAGGGCGGACGCCTCGCGGCATCCGCCCAGCGTGTCGTGCGATGTGTCCGGTCTTTCGTGGCGCGGCGCGGTGCGGATGTGCATCCCCCGCCCGCCCCTTTCCGTCCTTTCCTACAGCCCGGCGGCCACCACCATGTCGGTGATGGGGCCACGGCTCTTGCGGCCGCGCAGCACCAGGTGCGCGTAGCCGGGGTTGCCGCGCAGCAGGCGCACCAGCCAGTTCAGGCCGTTGTTTTCCGGGCTGTTGAAGGGGGCGTCCACCTGCTGGGTGTCGCCCATGCAGATCACCTTCACGTTGCGGCCCATGCGGGTGAGCAGGGTGCGCAGGTCCTCGCGCGAGAGGTTTTGGGTCTCGTCCAGGATCACCACGCAGTCTTCCAGGTTGCGGCCGCGCGTGTAGTTGATGGGCAGCACCTGGATCACCTTGGGGTTCAGGCGGCTGAGGCTGGTGCCGTTGGGCGTGGCCGCCAGCGCGTTGGGGGCGCGGCGGTGCTCGTTGTGCAGCTTCAGCATCAGGTCCACGATGTATTCCATGTACGGGTCGGTCTTTTCGGTCAGGTCGCCGGGCAGGTAGCCCAGCTTGGGGCCGATTTCCACCAAAGGCTTCGAGATGAAGATGCGCTTGTGGCGCTTTTCCTTCAGCACCATTTCCAGCGCGCAGCCAAGGGCCAGGAAGGTCTTGCCCTTGCCCGCCGTGGATTGCAGGCTGACCAGCGGGATGTCCGGGTCCAGCATCAGGCGCATGGCCAGCGCCTGGTACACGTCGCGCGGCACGATGTTCCACGGGGTGGGGGCGAACTTGACCTCGTTCGTCTCCAGCGCGTGGTCGTGGAACACGGGGTACGCCCCTTCCCAGGTGAAGCTGTTGGGCACCACGTCGGCGGGCGTGACGAAGCCGGTGTAGCGTTCCGATTCGGAGCGGAAGGGGATGGAGCAGCGGTATTCCTCGCTGCGCAGGCCGGAACTGGTGTCGGCCATGATGCGCAGCAGCCGGTCGTTGGAAACCAGCACCACCGGCTCCTCGCGCGGCACGGTGGCCAGCAGCGAGCGGGCGTCGGCGATGATGTACTGGTCGGGAGAGGATTTGACCTCCGGCGCGGACGAGGGCAGGGCCAGGGCCTGGTAGTCGCCGGTGACCACCCGCAGGTGCCCCCGGGTGACGGCGGCCTCCACGGCGGACACGGCGCGGGCCACCAGATGGGCCTTGGCGGGCTGGCGCTTCAGCTTGTCCAGTTCCTGCAGCACGGTCTGGGGAAGGTAGCAGGCGTTCTCGTTGTCGCTGCGCAACTGCTCGATGCAGCCGGGGTCTTCCAGCAGGACGTTGGTGTCGATGACGTAATGCTTGCGGATTTCGCCGCCGGGGGTGCGCGCGGCGGCCTTGCGGCGTCCCGATGCGGCGGATACGGCGGACGCGGCGGACTTGCGGGCGGTCTTGTCGTCAGTCTTGCCTGGGGCCTTGTCCGGTGTCTTGCCTGTGGGACGGGGCGTCGCGCGGGCGGCGTTCCTGACGTCGGCGTGGTGGACCTGTCTGTGTTCCTCGAAATCCTCCAGTGACGAGAGCCTGATCTTGCCGTTGCGCTCCGGCAGCGGCGGGGCCTCTTCCTGCATCGCAGAAGGCGCGGGGACGGATGCGGCGCCGGTGGCGGGGGCTGCCCGTTCCTTGCGGCGCTTGCCGTTGCCTGCGTCCACCTTCTTCTTCGCCATGGGTGCTCCTCGGTTGTGGGGGCCTCTCGGCGGAATGGGCGGGGCGACGTGCGCTCCGTTTTCTGAGAACTCTAGAAAATCTTTAGCGCGCTTTGCGGAAATACGGAAGCACTCCCCGGCGGGCGTTGGGTGAGGATATGGTGACGGCGGGGTGACGGGCGTTGCGGGCGCGTGGCGCGATGCGCGCGGGCGGAGTGAAGCCGGAGCCCGGAAACGCGGCTCCCCGGCGAATCAGTCGAAATTGCGGTAGAACACCGCGCCGTCGCCGAAGGCGGGCTCCACCGTGGCGGCCGGAAAGCGCTGGCCGAAGCGTTCCGCCGCGGCGTGGGCCTCGGCGGGTTTGGCGTAGAAGCGCGGCGGCATCAGGTAGAAGCGCAGCCCCCGGTCGGGCTTCCACACCGGGGCCAGCACCACCTCGCGCTTGCCGCCGCCCCTGGCGCGCAACGCCCGGTAGGCTTCCTCCAGCGTGGGGTGGCTTTCCAGCAGCAGGGCGCACTGGCCGCGCCGCTCCATGCCCGGTTCCATGACCAGGGCGGGCAGGGCCAGGATGGTGTCCGAGGGCAGACGGTTGGGATTGGTGATGGCGGGGTTGGCCTGCATCACCGCATCCAGCACGGCGGCGGCCTTGCCGTACACGGTGTCCAGCAGGCCAAGCAGGGTTTCGCCGCGCGGCAGCACCACCATGCCCAGGCGGGCGGGCGGTGCGGTCGCCGGGGCTGTTGCCCCCGGGGTGGCCGTGGGGCCTGCGTCGGGCAGCGCGGCCGAAGCCGGGCCTGTCATTGCGGGCGTTGCCGCCTGCGGCCGGGCCGAGGCGCCCGCGCGGGCTTCCGGTCCGGGGGCTGCATCCTGCGCCGTTCCCGCGCCGGTTTCCGTGCCGGGCTCCGCACCGGACAGCCCCAGCGAGGCCAGCAGGGGGCGGAACAGGCCCGCCACGCCTCCGGCGGTGTTGCCCTCCGCAACGCCCTCCGCGCGGTTTTCGGCGGTCGCTGCCGCCTGCCCGCCGCCGGATGCCCACGGCAGGCGCAGGTCGCCGCCGGACAGCACGTGCCCCCCGGCCAGCATCGCCACGCCCAGCAGCACGGCGGCCAGCGCGGCATAGCCCACCACCCGCAACGGGCCCGGCCCGGCCCTGCCCGCAAGGCCGGTGAGCCCCGCCGGGCCGGTATCCAGCCTGCCGCCCAGGCCCGCGTCGCGGGTGGCGAAGGCCCGCACCTCGCGCCAGGTCACCCGGCGGCGGTTGTTGATCAGCAGGTTCATGACCAACTGGTGGCACAGGCGCATGATCTTGCGCGGGTAGCCGCCGGTGGCGTGGTGCACGGCCAGCAGGGCGGGCAGGGTGAACAGCCGTTCCCCGGCCGGGCCGCCGGCCAGGCGCAGCCGGTGGCGCACCAGGCGGATGGTTTCGCGCCGCGAAAGGGGCCGCAGCGGCAGGTATTCGTTGATGCGGTCGCGGAAGTTGGGCAGTGCGGCGATGGTGGCTTCCAGTTCGCGCTGGCCGAACAGGACGATCTGGAGCAGCTTTTCGGTGTTGGTCTCGAAGTTCAGCAGTTCGCGCAGCACTTCCAGGCATTCGGGCAGCAGCTTCTGGCCTTCGTCGATGCACAGCACCACGATGCGGTCCTGCTCCTGCGTCAGGCGCAGCAGGGAGGTCTGGATGCGTTCCACCGCCTCGCGCCGCAGTTCGCTGCCGGGGGCCACACGCGAGGTGTCGCCCGGTGTCGCCGCAGGGGCGCTGGTGACCGTGATGTGCGCCGCCGTGGGGCCGAATCCGTCGCCGTCCGGGACGGTGTCCGCCCCGGCGCTGGATTCGCCCGCCGGAGCGGCCGCACTCGCCATCCCGCCCGCCGCCCCCGGAGCCGCCGCTCCACCCGGACCTGCCAGCAGGTCGCACAGGTGCAGGGCAAAGGCTTCCGCGCTGGCGAAGCCGGGGTCCAGGATCAGGTGGGCCGTGACCTCCGGCTGTTCGGCAAAGGCGCGCAGCAGGCAGCGGCACAGGGTGCTCTTGCCGGTGCCCACCTCGCCCAGCACCACGTTCAGCCCGCGCCGCAGCCGCACGGCGATTTCCAGCCGGTGCAGGCACAGTTCGTGGCCGGGCGCGCGGTAGTACGAGAGCGGGTCCGGCGAGGTGGAAAACGGCTCGCGCGAAAGGCCGAGCAATTCAAGGTAGTTCATGTTGTGTCCTTGGGAGCATCGGGAGCCTTGGGGCCCGCGGGGGCCGCCGATCAGAAATCGTCATCCGTGATGTCTCCCGCGCTTCCCGCGCGGCCCATGGCGGTGGAGCCGACTCCGGCCAGGTACGGCTTGAAGCGCGGCTTGTCGGCCACGTGCACGGCGGCGTCGCGCGGGTTGATCAGCCCGGCGGCCAGCAGCCGCAGGATGTCGTCGTCCAGGGTCTGCATGCCCGCGTTCTTGCCGGTTTGCAGCACGCTGGGCAGCTGGTAGGTCTTGCTTTCGCGGATCAGGTTGCGCACGGCGGGCACGCCCAGCATGATCTCCAGCGCGGCCACCCGGCCGGGCCTGTCGGCGCGCGGAAACAGCACCTGCGAGATGACGGCCTGCAAGGTTTCCGAAAGGCTGGTGCGGATCTGGGCCTGCATTTCGGACGGAAACACCTCGACGATGCGGTCGATGGTCTTGGGCGCGGAGATGGTGTGCACCGTGGACAGCACCAGGTGCCCGGTTTCCGCCGCCTCCAGCGCCAGGCTGATGGTTTCCAGGTCGCGCATTTCGCCCACCAGGATGATGTCCGGGTCCTCGCGCAGGGCGCCGCGCAGGGCGGCGGCGAAACTTCTGGTGTGGCGGCCCACCTCGCGCTGGTTGATCAGGCACCCGCGCGGCTCGTGCACGAATTCCACCGGGTCCTCGATGGTGATGATGTGGTCGCGGCGGTGGGTGTTGGCGTGGTCGATCATGGCCGCCAGGGTGGTGGACTTGCCGCTGCCGGTGGGGCCCGTCAGCAGCACCAGCCCCTTGGGCAGCATGGCCAGGTCGCGCAGCAGCGGGGGCAGGCCCAGCTGTTCCACAGAGGGAATGGCGCGGGGAATCTCGCGGAAGGCCGCGCCCACGCCGCGCTCGTGGCGGTAGAAGTTGGCGCGGTAGCGGGCGGTGCCGGGCACGGCGTAGCCGAAGTCCAGGTCGCCGCCGGCGGCGAATTCGTCGCGCCGGGCCGGGGGGATGATCTCGTCCAGCATGGCGGAAAGGTCGGCATCGTCCAGCGCGGGGTGGTCCAGCCGTTGCAGCGTGCCGTGCACGCGCACCATGGGCGTGCAGCCGCTGGAAAGGTGCAGGTCCGAGCCGCCGAGCCCGTGCAGGACGTGGAAGAAGTGGTCGATGCGTGCCATGCGTGGTTCCTTGCGCCGCGCGGGCGGCGGTGGGGGATGGGGTGCGCGGGGAGGACAGGCCGGAGGCCGGTCGCCGCCTTTCGGGTTGCCGCCCGGTTGCCATCCGGTCGCCCTCCGGTGCCGTCTTCCGGGCTGGTCCGATCCTATGCGGATGGGCGGAATAATCAAGTATCGTATACTAATGGCGTCACAAGGCCCATTCTGCTAGAAGTCGCTTGCGCAACGGCGCAGGAGGAACCGACACCATGCCGTTCACAGACCCCGCCGTCTTTCCGTGGCTCGCGCTGGTGCTGGGCTTGGTGCTCGGCAGTTTCTACAACGTGTGCATCCACCGCTCCATCGAGGGGCAGTCGCTGCTCTGGCCGCCGTCGCACTGCCCGCACTGTGAGGCGCGGCTGCGCCCGTGGCATCTGGTGCCCATCCTCAGCTATCTTGCGCTGCGCGGCCGCTGCCATGCCTGCGGCCAGCGCATCAGTCCGCGCTACCCCATGGTAGAGGCCGTCTCCGGCCTGCTGGCGCTGCTGCTGGCGCTGCGCTTCGGCCCCACGTGGCCCTTCGCCGTGTACATGGTGTTCGGCGGGGCGCTGCTGGTGGCCTCGTTCATTGATTTCGAAACGTTCATCCTGCCCGACGCCATCACCCTGTCCGGCGCCCTGGCCGCCCCGGCGGCCGCCGTGCTGCTGCTGGACATGCCCCTGGCCGACAGCCTGATCGGCGCGGTGGCGGGCGGCGGCGCGTTCTGGCTGGTGCTGGCGGGCTTCAGGCGCGTGCGCGGCATCGACGGCATGGGCCTTGGCGACGTGAAGCTGATGGCGCTCATCGGCGGCCTGTGCGGCTGGCAGGCCCTGCCCGTGGTCACGCTGCTGGCGGGCCTTTCGGCCCTGCTGGCCGCCGCGTGGTTCCTGCGCCGCCGCGAAGAGGGGCAGTCCGCGCGAGAAGTGGCCATCCCTTTCGGCCCGTTCCTCAGCCTTGGCGCGGTGGCCTACATGCTGTACGGCCCGGCCATCGTGCGCTGGTGGTTCGGGGTGGTGACGGGCCATCCGGCGTAGCTTCACGCACCGCCTTTCACTGGCGGCGCACCATTCCTCCGCCTTTCCATGCATCACGCCTACCGTGAAAGCCGCGCGTACGTATCCATCACCTTGGTCACGTACTGCTGCGTTTCCGGTATGGGCGGGATGCCGCCGTGCCTGGCCACCCGTTCCGGCCCGGCGTTGTACGCGGCCAGCGCCAGCGGCAGGTCGCCGAAGCGGTCCATGAGCGATTTCAGGTAGCGCACGCCGCCCTCCACGTTGGCGTCGGCGTCGAAGGGCGCGGAAACCCCAAGGTCGCGCTGGGTGCCGGGCATGATCTGCATCAGCCCCTGCGCCCCGGCGGGCGAGACGGCCGTGGGGTCGTAGTTCGATTCCACGGCGATCACCGCCTCCACCAGACGCGGGTCCACCCCGTGGCGCGCCCCGTGCTTGGCGGCCAGCCCCTTGATGCCCACCGGCCCCACGGCCTTCACCAGTTCCTGCACCCTGAACCGTCCGAACACCCGGTAGCGCGTGTCGCCCTTGGGCTTGTCGGTCAGGTGCACCACGCCGTCCTCGTCCACGTAGCGGTAGATGGTGACGATTTCCGCAGCGGGGGCGGAACGGACGAGGCCGCCGGAAACATCGAAGGGTGCGGCAAGGGCCAGCGTCAGCGCCGCGGCCAGCAGGGCCACACGGCCCCGCCCGCGCCATCTAATGGGCGTGGCCGATGCGGGCTCCATGGTGTATGGTGCCCCATGGGGGCCGGGTGCCGCGACGGGCATCGAACGAGACCTGAACGTAACGGGATGCATGGGAGGTACCGATGTTCTCACTGCGAAAGCCGGGTGCGCCGCTTGCGGCGTTGCTGGTGGCCGGGTTGCTGGTTGCGCCGGGTGTTGCCCTGGGCGGCAAGGTCTACATCTGGACCGACGAGAAGGGCGTGAAGCACATTTCCGACCAGCCCCCGGCGCAGGCCCCCGCCGACATGAAAAGCCTGAAGGCCACGCCCGGTCCGGGGCGGCCCGATCTGCCCGATTCGTCCGGCGCCACGGACGCCCCCGCCCCGCGCGTGGTGGACGGCGTGATGGTGGGGCCGGACGGCCAACCCGTGCTGGGTCCCGACGGTCAACCCGTGCATATTGGCCCGGACGGCCAGCCGGTGCAACCCGGCCAGCCGGGCATCGGCCCCGACGGCCAGATGCTGCCCGCCGTGCAGTCCGCGCCGGACCCCAAACAGGAAGAGCGCGAAGCCCTGCAACGCCGCCTTCAGGAACTGCAGAAGGAAAAGGAAGCCTACGACCTGGCCAACCGGCGCGCCCGCTCCGCCGGAGACGGCTACGCCAAGCAGCGTTCGCGCTATTACCAGAACGACGTGACGAACCGCATCAACGAGGTGGAAAGCCGCCTCAGGCTGCTGGATGGCGAGGGCGAACCGTCCGGCGGCGCGTCCGGTGACGCATCGGGCGATGACGGCGGCCAGTAACCCATCCGCCTCCGGGGGCGTCCGCGTTCCGCCGCCGCGCGCCTTCCTTCCGCTTTCCCGTTCCTTCCCTTGCCCGTCACGGTGACGCGCCCCCCGAACCGCAGGGGGGCGCGCTTGTTTCGGCGCTGACCGCGCGCACTCCTTGGTGCGCGGCCATGCCGCTCCTCTTTGCTGTGATGTTCCTGCCTTTCGTTCCCGCAGTTCCCGCCGCGTTCCGTCTCCGCATCGCGCCTGCCGTTCCTACTGCTGGATGGGCGGCAGGAAGCCCTGCCCGCCGCGAATGTCGATTTGCAGGCCGAAGTCGTCAAAGGCGATGGTGGTGCCCGTGGACCCCGCACTGACAAGGGCGATGCCCTCGATGACCGGGGGGCGTGCGTTCGGGTCGGTACTGGGGTCCGCGTCGGATGTCGTAAAGCCGTTCAGTTTCAGTATCGACCTGGTGTGGCCCTGCGTTGCGATGATTTCGTTCATGCCGTTTACGCCGCTGGCCACTCCCTCCCATTCCACAAGGGTGAAGTTGTCGTACTCGTTGCCGTTGGCGCCGGTCCACAGGGCGTAGTCATCCGGCGTCCATTTGGGGCTTTGGCCCGCTGCAAGGCGGGCGTTGGCCCTGCTGCCTTCATTGGCGGGTATATTGTCGCCGCCGGTTCTCGTGGCCCCGCCGTAATAGACGCGCAGGTAGGTGGCCTTGCCGCCGGGGGTTGCCGCGCTTTGCGCGACCTGGGTGTTGTTGACCACCAGGTTGCCGCTGCCCATGGTGCCTTCCACGTTGCTCAGCACCAGTGTTCCGGCTGCGCCGTTGTTCCATACGCCCGTCGACGGGTTCCACCCCTGGCTGGTGACGATGGGCGGGCCGATGACGCGGCCCCGGCCCACGGTCATGCTTTCGGCGTTCTTGGTTTCCACGAAGTCGCCGTAATTGAAGTCGGCCGTGGCGGACCCTCCCGCGCCGGTAAAGCCCAGGTCGCGGCCTTCGGTTATGCGCATCAGCAGGGTGGACCAGTTGCGCAACTTATACTTGTTGTTGCTATTCACTATGTTCGTTGCGTGCAGCCGTTTGTAGGCCAGCCAGCGGAACTGGCCGTTTTCGCGCTTCCACAGCACGATGGCGGGGTGGGAATACTGCGTTTCCCGCTCGATTTCTCCACCCAGCACCCGCGTGGATTTAGTGGTTTTGTACAGAGTATGACCGGATATCTCGCCGAACAGCGGGCCGAAGTCCGTGGGGCTGACGTATCCCGGTATCAGTTTGTTATCCACGGAGGTCGAAAGACTGTACCCGGACCATGCCGTCCAGTCTCCCCAGCAGATGATAGTGCAGGTCTGCCGTCGTTCCCTCTCGCGGTAGCTGCGCACGAAGGACAGGCCGATACCGTCGAGGTCGTCACCGTTTTGCGCGCCGCGCAATAGCATGCCGCCGAACAGTTCAAGCTCCTGGTCTTTCGGAGTCGAGTTGTTATTATCGGCTTGCTGTGCGTACACCTTTACCTGCGCGTCGTAGCTCAGGTTCTTGCCTGCATCCAGCCATGCCCGCGCCATGTTGATATTGGTCTTGGACCAGTCGAAGAATATGGTGCTCCACTGGTTGCTGCCCGTCAGCCAGGAGCCGATGGCCCGCACGATGGCGATGAGCCACGAAATGAAACCGCCTGACGGACGTTCCGCAGCCATCTTCATTTCCGTCACCTTCAGCGCCGTGCCGCCGTCGATGGTTTGGACGTTATGGCTGCCCAGTTGGCCTTTCCCCTCGCCGCCCGTGACCCACCTGTTGCTTGGATCGCCCGCGGTGTCGAAGCTGTCCACGAAGCGTTCCTTGTTGAACACCCCGCCGGAAATACCGCCAATGGGTACGTTGTAGGTCACAAGGCGTTCCGTGCCGTCGGGCGTGACTCCCGTGGAGTACAGGCGCAGAAAGCGCTCCAGCGTGACGTCCGACCCGGAGCGGACCACCAGCGGCCATTCCTCGTCCGCCTGCCCGTCGGCAAGGCGCACGTCTTGCAGCGATGTACCGTCGCGCTTGCGATATACGTAGGCAAGATTGCCGCTGTTGCCTTCTCCGCGCACGGTGAACATACCGTTGAATTCCGGAAAGTTGGCAAGCGCGTTGGAATTGCCTGACAGCGTGAGGGTGCCGCCCTTGCCGACAGAGGTATCCACTGTGGCTCGTGCGGAAAGAAAGATGTCGGTATCGTTCGTGATGCCCGAAAGGTTGGTGATGCCCGAAAAGGTGATGCTCGACCCGCTCCCGCTGTTGGACACGCTGCTGAAGGCCACGGTGGTGCTGCTTTGGCCTATGCGCAGCCTGCCCGCGTGGCTGACTGCGGGCCTGCGGACGCCATATATCTTTGCAGTGATGCTGTTGTTGGTACTGGATATCGTTTCGAACCAGTAGGGTTCCGCCTCAAGCCTGAAAGACCCGGCGCTGCCCAGCGAAAAGGGTTTGTCCGAAAAACGTTCCAGCAGTTCCTTGCGGGCGAGATCCTGTTCGGTGTCGCCTTCGCCTTCGTGCAGGTACATGCTGGCGGCGGCGTTGAAGCCCGCCTCGGCAAGGTAGTAGGCTTGGTCCCCCTGCGTGACGAAATACCCGCTTTGGGTGGATGATGTCATGAGGGCCACCACGCCGGCGGCCAGCGCCGCAAAGGTCACGATGGTGACAATTGTGCTGAGCAGTACCGCGCCACGTTGCGTGTACATGGCATCACCCTCCGGTCTTGTACGTAATGCGCGGGCAACGGCGGCCACAAGGGCCACGCACAATATGACTGACAGCGCAAGATGCGCCGGGGCATGCACCGCAAGGAGAGCCAGCGCGGCAACGGGGTGCAGCGCGGCCCGCAGCGCGGCCTGCGCGTGCGGGGCACCCTCCACAAGGCGGGCAAGATGCGGCCCCACGGCGTAGTAAGCCTGCACCATGGCCCTGCCGGGGGCGTGCGGCAGAAGCCGCTTGTCCCTGAATTCCCGCAGGGTCGTCACGACCGGGTGGTCGATGTCGCCGTAGGCGGCGGTGGCGATGAAGCAGAAGTCGTACTTGGCCAGCGAGGGAATTTCCGTGCTGGGCAGGTTGCCGCCCATGTTTTGGTTGTTGCGCGGCACGATGCGAGTGACGAACTGCCGCTCTACGCCGATGGGAGAGGTCAGGGTGAAGCTCACCTCCACGGCGGCCAGTTCGCGCGGGTCAACCCCGCTGGAAGGCGGCCATGTGGACGAGACGTTGTCTTCTCCCCGGAAGTAGCGCAGACCGAACGCGGCCACATTGTCGGCCAGAGTGTCCTGGTAGGTTCCGGAGCCGGAAGCGGGCGAGATGATGACGATTTCGCGGCTGGCGCTGTCGTATTCCACGGTGCGGTCGCCGGAAATGTTGCCGATCACTATCTTCTGCGCCGTGCTGCCGCTTTTGGCCTCGGTCAGTTCGGTTATCTCGCGGGCCATCCTGTCCTGGACAAGCTGTGCATGCTGGGCAAGCTCTGCCGCCGCCCGGGTTTCGACAAAGCTGCGCATCCCGGTGACAATGCCCGTGCCCGCCACCGCCGCGAAAATCCCCGTCAGCATAAGGACGACGATGACTTCTATCAGCGTAAAGCCGCGCATGTTCATGTGCCGCTCCTTCCTACTGTCCGAAAAGGCAGGTGACGCGCGAGCCTTCCACTTCGATGGTGAGTTTCAGGATGTTCGTGCCGCTGGTCTCGTTGTGGTTGGAATCGAACCCTATCAGCCGTTTTTCGACAATCCTGTAGGTGCCGTAGGCTGTGGTGTTGCTGCCCACGTTGCCGACCTTCGCGGAAAAGGTGTCCAGCGGGTCGCCGGTGCCATCGGGGTTGCTGAAGATGAACCGGAAGTCGGCCGTCATGGTTTCCACCACATCGATAAGGCGGGCCTGCCGTTCTGCCCGCAGCAGGCTTTCGGCGCTGCCGCGCAGCGAAGCGCCCGTCAGGGGCAGCATCATGACGCCCACGATGGCGGCAATGATGATGGTGACAATGATTTCGATAAGCGTGAAGCCCGTCATGCCGTTTGCCGTTCGGCGGGCGTGACGGGGCATGCCGCATGCGCGGCCGGTCGGTGCGGCGGGGCGCGTCATGGTATGAACCCCGTATTGCGGGTGATGGTAATGGTGTCCGACGCGTCGCGATAGCTGAGGGTCACGGACACGTTGGCGTTGAACCGTGCGGGAGGCGTTGCCGCGTTGCTGCACGGCGCGCCCCAGTGGTCGAAAAAGACCGTGCCCGTGGCCGAAAAGGCCGCGCCTTCCGGCAGGGTGATGACGCCGCCTGCCTCTCCGGGCAGGACCACGCGGTTGGCGATGTTGCCGTTGCGGAACACGGCGTAGGTGGAGGGCGAAATGACCTGCACCCCGAAGATTTCGTCACTGTTCATGGAGCGGGTGCGGGCGTAGCGGATGTTGCCGCGCACCGCCGATGAAATGGCCGCAAGTTCCGCAGGGGCTTGATTGAAAATGCGGTCCGCCGCCACGGCGGCCAGAATGCCGATGATCACCAGCACGGCCACCACTTCGATCATGGTGAAGCCGCGTTGCCCGGTCCCGTTGCGCAGGGTGCGCGCGGGGAGCGGGGTGCGCGGAACAGGGGAAGGAAGGGCGGCCGCACGGGGGGCGCGCCGGCCATCGGCAACGTCCGGTCCCGTGAGGCCGCCCTGGGGGGGCATGGATGCGTGATGCGTGGTGTGCGTCGTCATGTGCGTGCCTGCCGGGCGCGCGGCCCGGCCGTTGCGGCGGGCGAAGGCCCGCCCGTAAGGCGTGGGAAATTTCCTGTCATTCGTGCCCGTGGCGGCGCGCCCCCGCAACCGCCCCGGACGTTCCGTATGTTCCGCGTGCCTAGGGGCTGTTTCTAACTTAGGATTTTCGTTCGTTGGCAAGGAAAACGAGCCTGCCATGAGGGAGTATACTCTTATCGTATTCGACCGATATGGCAGGCGAAGTTTGACGATGCCAACGGGCGAAAAGACAAGTTAGAGACAGTCCCTAGCGCCCGGTGAACTCGCGCAGCACATCCTCCAGCCTGCCCTCGTCGGTCAGGGTGTAGACCGTCTCGCCGTGTTCGTCCGCCCTGACCGTGCCGGACGGCCCGAGGTCGTGCGGGGGAGCGTCCGGCCGGGGCGCATCCGGGTGGAGCGCCGCGCGGGCCAGATGCCGGGCCGATTCCGGGGTGTAGTGGGTGGTGCCGAGGCCATGGTCCACCAGGGGCGATTCGTGGTCCGGCAGGTGTTCCTCTTCCGGCGCGGGGCGGAACACGTTGGACGGGGCGGAAAAGCGCTGCGGCCGGTTCAGGTAGTCGTCGTAGTAGGCATCCATGGTGTACATGCCCTCGCCGCGCCCCATTTCCATGATGCTGTGCAACTGGGCGAACTTGCCCTCGCGCACCAGCATGCGCACCGGGTGTGTGCCGATGAGCATGGACAGCACCGGCACGCGGAACCGGGCCACCGGGTGCATGCGCAACTGCTGCACCACGATGGCGTGCAGGGTGGACGACAGTTGGTGTCGCACAAGTTCCTGCGCTTCCAAAGGAAAGGCGTTGCACAGCCGGTACAGGGCTTCCTCCGGCGTGGCCGAGTGCAGGGACGCGATGACCAGGTGGCCCGATTCGGCGGCGCTGAGGGCAAGGCGGATGGTTTCCGCCTCGCGCAGTTCGCCCACAAGGATCACGTCCGGGTCTTCACGCAGCACATCCAGCAGGCCGCGCTCGAAGGAAGGGAAATGCGCCCCCAGTTCCCGCTGCTCCACGAAGCCCTTCTTGGAGGCGAAGCGGTATTCGATGGGGTCTTCCAGGGTGATGATATGTGCCGGGCGGTTGCGGTTTATCTCGTCCAGCATGGCGGCCATGGTGGTGGTCTTGCCGCTGCCCGTGGCCCCGCACACCAGTATCAGCCCGGCCCGCAGGCGGGTGAATTCTTCCAGCGAGGGGTGCAGGTTCAGATGGGCCAGGGTGGGAATGCGCCCGGCCAGCAGCCGCACGGCCATGCTGAGGCCCCGCGTGGTGTTGAAGATGTTCACCCGCACCCGGATGCCCGCCACGCTATGCGCAAAGTCCACCGACCAGCGGCGGCGCAGTATGTCCGCCCGATGCGGGTTCAGCAGGTCGCGGGCTAGGTCGTCCACTTCCGGGGGCGAAAGCACGGTGTCGCGCAGCATGCCGATGTCGCCGTCCTTGCGATAGACCACCGGATGGCCGCCGGTGACGTGCACGTCGGACCAGCCGAGGGCCACGGCCTGGGAGATGATGCGGCTGAAGGTCTCGTTCATGGCGGACACCTGTGCGTTGGGGGAAAGGGCGGCGGCGCGGGTGCGCCGCCGCCGGGCAGTTTCAGGGCGGAGTTAAAGACTACGGGGTGGTCGTGGTGGTCGTGGTGCACTCGGGGGTGACGACTTCCCAATTCTTCTCAGAATCCGGGTGGTCGACCGTGGCGGTGTCGAAAGTAAGCGTAACCGCGATGATGTTCTTTTCCGGAGTTCCAAGTGTAGCAGACCAGCCATTCCCAAGATCGCCGCCCGCATTGGCAATTGCAGTAGTAACAGCTGCGGAGCATTGTGCACCCGTCAAGAGTTCTTGGGCAAAACGCGCATTCAGGCGAGACTGTACTTCAGCCACGGCGGCCGCTGCGGCGTTCTTCCGCGCGGAATCCTGCAGGTCGAAATACTTGGGCACGGCCACGGCGGCGAGAATGCCGAGGATGACCAGCACGGCCACGATTTCGATGAGGGTGAAGCCCTGTTCCTTCTTCCTGTCCTTTCTGTTCCGGGTCATGGGTGTTCCTCCTGATGCGTGGTGTTACGATGTCCTGAATTCCTGTTCTGGCTAGGGTTCCGGACCTTCCGTCCCCCCTCCCTATGTGGCGCCGGTGCGGGCGTGCGCCGTCCCCCCCTTCGGGTGTGCGCGCCGTACTCCGGCATGCATGGGCATGTCTGTGCTTTGTCAGCGTCTGACCATCTTGGTCAGGTCCCACATGGGCATGAAGATGGCGAGGGCGAAAAAGCCCACCACCGCCGCCAGCACCACGATGAGGATGGGGCCGATGGCCTCGGCCATGCCTGCCACGGCGTATTCCACTTCCTCGTCGTAGTGGCGGGCCACGTCCTTGAGCATCGCGTCGAGGCTGCCCGATTCCTCGCCGATGGCCACCATGTTGACGACCAGCGGGGTGAAGAACTTGGCGGATTTCAGCGGGTCGGCGATGCCCCGGCCTTCCTTCAGCTTGTCCTGTATCCTGCGGAATTCGCGGGCGATGGCCGCGTTGCCGATGGTGTTGGTCAAGACGTCCAGGGCATCCAGCACGGTGACGCCGCTGGACTGCATGATGGAGAAGATGGCCGCGAAGCGGGCCATGACCGACTTCTGCAACACCGGGCCGATGATGGGCACGCGCAGCAGCAGGCTGTCCCGGTAGTAGCGGCCCGGTTCCGTGCGCACCCACCATTTGTAGGCCATGATGAGCGCCACCAGCCCGGCCAGCAGCAGCGGCCAGTAGTTGTTGATGCCATGGTGCATGGCGATGGCGATCCTGGTGGGCAAGGGCAGGTCCAGTTTGGCTGCGGAGAAGATCATGACGAACTTGGGAATGACCATGTTCAGCAGCACGAAGAAGGCGATGACCAGCGCGCCGACGACCATCTTGGGGTAACGCATGGCCGATGCGATGTCGGAGCGTATCTTGTGCTCGTGCTCCAGCAGGTAGACGAGGCGTTCCATGACGTCGCCCAACGCGCCGCTGGCTTCCCCGGCGCGCATCATGGAGCAGTACAGTTCGCTGAACACGCGCGGGTGCGCCCGGAAGGCGTCGTACAGGGTACTGCCGCCCACGATGGCCTGGGCCATGTCCGCAGCCACGCGCTTCAGCCGCTTGCTCTCGGTCTGGTTCTGCAGCACCTGCAACAGTTGGGTGATGGGTATGCCCGCCTGGAACAAGGTGCGGAACTGCTTGGTGAACAGGATGAGTTCCTTGGGCTTCACCGGGTTCAGGATGTCGCCCAGCGCGCTAAACTCGAAGCTGGCCCCCTGCGCCTTGACCTTCATGGGCACGTAGCCGCGTGATAGCAGCAGGGCGCGCGCCGTCTCGGGCGAGTCGGCGTCGATGGTGCCTTGCATGTTCACGCCGTTGTCGTTCAGCGCGGTGTAGACGTAGGTGGGCATGTCGTGCCTGTCGTGGGTTACCTGTTAGCTGCGAAATATGCCGGTTTTCATTTAGTGCTTAGTGCTTACTGCGTGCATGCTGCGGGCGGAATCCGTCTTTTGTCGCCGGGCTGTGTTGGCTTGGAATTTTTGATGCTCACGTACATAAGTACGCTCCGCTCAAAAATTCCAATCCGCCTTGCCCGGCGAGCAAAACTCGTAATTCCTTGCATCATCCCCGCCAGCCACCCGCGACGGAAGCCGTCGCGGGGTATAAGGAAGAAAGGCAGCGTCATCAGAACAAAGGCGAAAAGCTGAAAGACAACGAAAACCCTGCTACAACATCACCGAAGTTGCGGCCTCTTCCACCGTCGTCGTGCCTCGCAAAATCTTCAGCGCCGCGTCCTGCTTCAGGGTGCGCATGAGGTCGGTGCTGGTGGCCGCCTCGGCAATGACCTGCGTGGAACTGCGCTTTATCACCAGTTCCTGGATCATCTGGGTCATGGGCAGGATTTCGAATACCCCGGTGCGGCCCCGGTACCCGGTGTGGGCGCAGTGGTGGCAGCCGCGTCCCTTCAGGTACGTGGCCCCCGGCGTGTCCGGCGCAAGGCCGAAGGCGGCCAGGGCGGCAGGCAGCGGGTCGTACGGTTCCGCGCAGTTGGTGCACACCCGGCGCACCAGCCGCTGCGCGAACGAGACCAGCAGCACCGAAGACACCAGAAACGGCTCTATGCCCATGTCGATGAGCCGCGTCACCGCGCCCGCAGCGTCGTTGGTGTGCAGGGTGGACAGCACCAGGTGCCCGGTAAGGGCGGCCTGCACGGCAATGGCGGCGGTTTCCGCGTCGCGAATTTCGCCCACCATCACCACGTCCGGGTCCTGCCGCAGGATAGAGCGCAGGCCGCTGGCGAAAGTCATGCCCGCCTTGCGGTTCAACTGCACCTGCCGGATGCCCCGGATGCGGTATTCCACCGGGTCTTCCAGGGTGATGATGTTGATGTCCGGCCGGTTGATGCTTTTCAGGATGGCGTACAGGCTGGTGGACTTGCCGCTGCCCGTGGGGCCGGTGGACAGGATCATGCCGTAGGGCTTGTGGATGGCCCCTTCGATGGTCTGGTGGTCGCCCGACTGCATGCCCAGCATGTCCAGCGTGTAGTCGCGCCCGCTCATGTCCAGCAGGCGCAGCACCATGTTTTCGCCGTAGATGGTGGGAATGCTGGACACGCGCACGTTGATCTCGCGGTTGTCCAGATGCATGGTGAAGCGGCCGTCCTGCGGTACGCGGGTGACGGCGATGTCCATGTTGCCCAGGATCTTGATGCGCGAGACCACGGCGGGCGCCACGCTGCGCGGCGGGGCCGGGGCCTCGCGCAGCTTGCCGTCTATGCGGAAGCGCACCTGCACGCTGTCCTTTTCCGGGCTGATGTGCACGTCGCTGGCGCCTTCGCGCACGGCCTGCGCCAGAATGGAGTTGACCAGCCGGATGACGGGAGCCAGGTCGGCCTGGTTGGTCAGTTCGTCCACGGCCACGTCGCGCTCGGCCGCGTCGCTCTGGCTGGTGGCGGCCGTGTGCAACTCGCCCAGGCTTTCGATGACGCCGTCGAGGTTGGTGAACATGCCGTAGATGGCGCTGAACAGCTGGTTGTACTCCTGCTCCGTGCAGATGAGCGGTTCCACCTCGCTGTTGGTGGCGAATTCCAGCGTGTCCAGGGCGTCGATGTCCAGCGGGTCCACCATGGCCACCACCAGCACGTGGCCGTGCTGTTGCAGGGGCACCGCGTTGCACTTCTGGGCCACGTCCAGCGGCAGGCGCTCGGCCATGTTCAGGCTGAGCGGGTGCTGCTGGGGGCTGTACCGGTCTATCTTCAACTGGCGGCTGATCAGTTCCACCACGTCGGATTCGCGGCACAGGTTGGTCTTGGTCAGGTACTGGCCAAGGCGCAGCCCGCTCTTCTTGTGTTCGCGCAGGGCGGCCTTGAGCTGCTCGTCGGTGAGCAGCCCGGCCTGCACCAGCAGTTCGCCCAATCGTACACGCTGACGCACGGCGTTCCTACCTTGCTTCGGGGTGATGGTGTGGCGTCATGGTTCGCGTTCCTGCGGCTACTGGCGGGGCAGCACCGGTTCGTCGACCACGGGCGGCTGGCCGGGCTGCACGGTGATGTGCTGCGTGGCCTGCTGTTCCGCCATTTCGCGGTAGGGCAGCACCGTGGGGGTGATGAAGATCAGCACTTCCTCCAGCTTGTTGCCCTTGGCGTCGCGCCCGAACAGCCAGCCCAGCCCTTCCACGTCGTGCAGGCCGGGCACGCCAGAGCGGGTGGTGCTCTTGCGGTCCTTGGTCAGGCCGGAAATGACGATGGTCTCGCCGTCCTGCACGATGAGGGTGGTTTCCGTCTGCTTCTTGATGATGAAGGGGTTGCCTTCCACCGTGCGGGTAAGGTCCACCTCGTCCTTCTTCACCAGCACCTTCAGCTTCAGGTTCTTGTCGTCGATGACGTGGGGGGTGATTTCCAGGCGCAGCACCGCGTCCTCGAACTTCACCTCGCGGTCGCCCTGGGCGTTGGTGGAGACGTAGGGCACCTTCTCGCCGTTTTCGGTGAAGGCCATCTGGTTATCCAGGGTGGAGATGGACGGCGACGAAAGGATGTTGACCCTGTTGTTTTCCTGCAAGGCGGAAAGCTGCATTTCCAGCATGTTGCCGCCGATGGTGCCGAACAGCAGCCCCAGCGAGCCCGCGCCCGACTTGCCCGTGGTGTCGATGGGGAAATTAATGCCGCTGCCCTGGCTGCTGAGACCCGGAGAACCGAAGAACGGCGTGTACCCGCCCGCCTGCGGGTTGGTGGGCGTGCCGGTGCCTGTGCCGCCGGGTGTGATCCACAGGTTGTTGCTGCCCGCCATGTTGCCCACGCGGTTTACGCCGCCCCACTGGATGCCCAGGTCGCGCGCGGTTTCCTTGGTGGCTTCCACGATGTGCGCCCGCAACTGGATCTGCGCGCGGGGCTTGTCGAGGTTGGCCACCAGGGTCATCAGCTTCTTCTGGTCGTCTTCCACGGCCTGGATGATCAGCGAGTTGGTGAAGGTGTCCACCACCACCGAGCCCACGGGCTTGTTCTGGTCATCCTTGGACAGGAAGCCTTCCAGGTTCTTCTTCAGCTCCGCCGCTTCCGCGTAGCGCACGTCGAGCACGGTGGTGATCAGCGGGCCCACCTTGCGGCCCTTCAGCTTCTGGGCCATGCGCTGGTTTTCCAGCGTGGTGCGTTCCAGTTCGGCCTTCTTGTCGGCCAGGGTCATGACCTTGATCAGTTCGCCCTGCCATGCGTAGTCTAGGCCGTTGCTGTCCAGCATGCCCTTGAACACGTCGGCCCAGGGTACCCGGTTGACGTTGATGTTGACCGAGCCCTTCACGCCGGGGCTGAGGATGATGTTCTTTCCGGCAGCGGCGGCCAGGCTGCGTAGGCCCACGCCCACGTCCACGTTGTGGAGTTTGAGCGTTACCGGCACGGTGGGCAGCGGGCGGGACTGCTGGTCCTGCTCTTCCGCCACCTTGTCTTGCTTCAGCACGGCGCGGGGCTGGATTACCCGCGTCTCGCGCGAGGGCGAGAACCCAGTGGAATTGGTGGCCATGGTCTTCCACTTGTCGAAGAACGGGTCGGGCTCTTCCTTGCGCTTGGCGCAACCGAGGGTGCCGACGATGAATGCCGCCGCAAGCAGGACGACGAGGGCCAGGGGAACGTGTCTTCTCATGGAGCGCATCAAGATTCTCCCGTACTGCTCGCAGGTTACAGGTCGTCGCCCGAGTAGGCGATTTCCCTGTCGGTCACATCGCCCGGCGATGCCAGGACGACCTTGCCCGGCGTTATCGACTTCACCACGTATCCGGTATCCGCAACGGTCTCGCCGGCGCGGTATTCAAGGCCGTCCAGGATGGCCAGCACGCTGTTGCCGATGGCCACGTAGCCCGTGTAGGCGATGTCGTGCGCGGCGCTCTTGCCGCCCTTGCCATCGGGCCCCGCGCCGCCCGCGCCGTCGCCCTTGCCCTGCACGGGGTGGAAGGGGTTGGGCGCGGCCTGGCGCACCGCCGCGTCCAGCACGTAGAGCTGGCTGGGGGTGATCACCGCTTCGGCCAGGGTCTTGCGGGCCTGCTCGACTATGGGGCCGGGGGCTTCGGCGCCGGGGGGCAGACCCCCCGCGAGGCCAGCCGCGCCAGTCGCGCCAGCCAGGCTGGAGGAAACGGAGCCGGGAGCGCCCACGGCCGTGACCGGCCGCGAAGCGCCCGACGGCAGCAGAAGGATAACCACCGCCGCGATGGCCGCGACGCCCGCCATGCCGATCATGATCTTTTCCCTGCGGGTCATGCCTTCACCCACCGATCCGCGTTGCGTTGCCGTTCACCTTCACCCAGATGGACACCTTGTAGCCCGGCCACTGGGTGCCCGCGGTCACTTCCATGGATTCCACGCGGTCCAGCCACGGCTGCGCCGTGACCTGCATCAGAAAGGCGCGGAACGATTCCAGCGGGCCGTCCATGACCCCGTCCAGCCGCACCATGTCGCTGTTGCCCAGCACCGATTCCGCCAGCGGCACGAAGCGCACGCCCTTGAGCGAGGCGCGGTTGCCCATGTCCTGCAAGGCGCCGATGGCTTCCGCCAGGGCGGGCGGGTTGGGCGCGGCCAGCGCGGTGCGCCGGGCCAGCGATGCGTCGAAGCGGGCGGCGTCGGCCTTCATTTCGGCGATGACCGGGGCGAAGGCCTGCTGCATCTGCAACATAGCGCGGATCTGCGCCGTTTCTTCGCGCACGCGGGCCGTCTCGCGCATGGCGGGCGCGATGAGCAGCAGCGCCATGCCCACGATGGCCGCAACGGACAGCCCGGGTACGAGAAAGGGTGATGTGCTTTTGGATGCTTGCATGGCTGTGCCCGTCACACCAGTTTGAGGGTGGCTATGAACTGGAGCGATTCGGTGGCTGTGCCCGTTTCCGGGGCCTTTTTCTCCACCGTCACCGAAAGCACCATGGGCGAGCGTTCCAGCCGGTACAGGAAGTCGGCCAGCATGGCCTCCCGCTGGAGCATGTCGCCGGAGACCACCCCGGTGACCACGGCCATGGCCGTGGCGCTGGCGGCGGCGTCGGGCTTGGCCTGCGGCTGCGCCTGCCTGCCCTTGGCGTCCTTCGCGCCGGAAACCTGGCCATGGTCCAGTTGCGTCAGGCGCAGGCCGGAAAGGCGCACCCCCGACGGGGTGACGGCCGCCAGTTCGGACAGCAGGGCCACGGACACCTGGCGGCGGCTCATGGACTGCACGGCCAGGCGCAGGGCCTTGCCCTTGGCCGAGGCGGCCAGCAGCCTGGCCTTGTCGGTGGTTTCACCGTAGGCGGTCAGTTGCTGGCGCAGCGCGTCGCGGTCGTTGCGGGCCGAAAGCAGGGCCGCGCCCTGAAAGCTGGCGAACACCGCCGTGCACAGCACTACCACCATGCTGCCCACGGCCACGGCCAGGCGGATGCGTTCGCGCTGGCGGGCCTGCCTGCGCTCGCGGAAGGTGTTGACGCAGTTCTGGGTGCGATCGTCGCTGGACAGCGAAAGGCCGACGGCCCACTGGCCTTCGGCGCAGTCCGGCGGCAGCTTGGCGATGTCCAGTTCCGCCCCCGGCGTGGCCGGGCCGCGCTGGCTGTTCAGGGCCGCGCACGGAATGCCCACCTGGCGCCCGAATTCGTCCACCAGCGGTTGCAGGCAGCCGCCGGGGGTGGAAAGGAACATGCGCGACACGGCGGGGTAGCCGAGGGTGTTGGCGAAGTGGTCCATGGTGCGTTCCAGCTGGCGCACCAGGCGTTCCACGGCCGGGGCGATGCTGGCGCCGATGTCGGCCACCGGTCGGGGCACCGGACCGGCGGATGGGGCGGATGGGGCGGATGGGGCGGCGGAGGGCACGGGCATGGGCTGGCCGGTGGCGCCCTGCGCGGGGACGGACTGTCCGCAGGTGCTGTCGCGCAGCAGCAGGGCGCGGGCCTCGGCGTCGTCGAGGGGGCGGGCGGTGCCGGCGGTGGATTCCACCAGGGCGCGGGCCAGGCTGGCGAAGCCGGTCTTGACCATGCGGCTCAGCACCACCTGGGACGAGGAGTAGATGTCGATGCGGGTCGATTCCTCGTCGATGTGCAGCACCACGAACTGTTCCGTGGCCGGGTCCAGCCAGCCGGTGGTGAACAGGTTGTGCGAGGCGATGACCCGCGTGGCCGCGCCCGCCAGGGCGAAGCCCGCCCGCTGCACGATGTTGCGCACCTCGCCAAGGGCCGCGCGCACCGCCAGCGTGGCGGTGACGGGCAGCTTGGGCACGCCCTTTTCGATGATCTCGCTGCCGATGGTGCAGTCGAACACCGATTGCCGCTCGTCGAACTCGCGTTCCTTGCGGGCGGTCCAGAAGGCCACGTCGTCGCGTTCCTTGGCCGAAACCTTGGGAATGCGGAAGTGCCAGTGTTCGGCGTGTTCGTCGGGCAGGGCGGCCCACACCTCAAGGTCGGGGGCGGGGCCGCAGAAGTCCAGGATCTGCTGGCGCAGGAAGGAGGAGAAGGCGTCGTCGCCGGGGCGGATACCGGCGGGAATGCGGACGGCCTGCACCCCCTGCAACACCGGCAGGCCCGCGCGGCCGTGGCGGCTTTCCGCCAGGTACAGGCACCGGCCGCGCCATTCCACGCCGAGCACGCGGCGTTCCTTCAGCGGGCGCAGCAGCGGGATGTTCCACTTGCCGGAGCCCGGCTCCGGCCGGGGAGCGGGGCGCGCGGAATCGCCCTTGCGGATGAGTTCGAGCAATCGCCCGGTGGAGGACGCATTGGCGTGCAGACCCATGAAACCACCATCCCGATTACGGTTTCCCGGGTGGCGCGGGCCACCCGTGGTTGTCGTGCCGTATCGCAAGGCCAGGAGCGGCGCACGCATGCTCTCGCCGCCGTGGCGGCGCAAGCCTGTCGTGTGGGCCAAGCCCGGCCGTTCGTCATGACCCGCCGGAGCCGAATGGTGCCGACAGGTTATGACGGTGAGGTGTCCGTCCGGTTCTGCTCGTGTGGATGATGCGGAATGCGCCGGGCCGAAAGGCCCCCCCTGCGGCCCGGCGTATCCCCCCCTCTCTATGACGGCTCTGACCTTGCAACAAAGAATTGTTGGCGTGCAACCGCATTATAACTTTTCTAGAGAAAAGACCACTCACTGTTACGTCGCGTAAGCGGAAGGGCCGGGCCGTACTGGCGCGGCGCGCGGTTCTCCGGGCGGTGCACGCGGGAGAAACGTAACGGTGTCGCCACCATACCCTGCGGAAGGAAAAAAACAATCACCCGGAGCCACGACGGCGGGTGATATTTCGGGTGATTTTTGGGGGAGGGGCGTGTGCAGGCGTGGGTGACGGCACGTCGCGTCGCGCGGGGACGCGGTGGAATGATGTGACAGAGTGGCGCGGCTCGGCGTGGCAGCACCGGGTACGGCGGGCGGCCTGGCGCGTTGAGAGGGGCGGGGGACGGGAGGCGGACGCGGGCGTCAGTTGTCGGGCCGGGCCGGGTCGAACCGCGTGACGGCGTTGCGCAATTCCTGCTGGTTGCCCACGCCGAGTTGCCGGTAGATGTTGCGTACGTGGGTCTTCAGGGTGTTGTACGAGATGTTCAGCCGGTCGCAGATCTCGGGGCCGCTGTGGCGATCCGCCAGCAGCAGGGTGACGGCCACCTGCTGCCGGGTCAGGCCCATGCGGCGCAGGGAATCGGCCAGGCATTCCGCGGGTGGGGCCGACGGGTAGGTGCGTGGGGCCGCTTCGCTGAGCATGGCGGGCCGGGATGACGGCCCGTGGGGGGGATTCGGAGGGAGCGGCGGCGTGGCGGGCGCGGGAGCAGGAACGGTGGCGCCGAACGGGCGCCCTGTGCCGTGCAGGCCGAACCGGGGAGGCACCGGCAGTTCCGCGCCGTCCGCGCCCACCGGCGCCGGGGGGCGCCACGCGCCGGTGCAGGCCGACGGCTGGGGCGCGGCCACGGGCGGTGTCGTGTCCGCCGCGGTGCCGGAAAGGTCGGAAAGGATGGTCCGCAGGGCGGCATCGTCGTCGCACTCGGCGTCGTTGCCGGAGCAGTCGGCCCCGGCTTCCGCTCCGGCATGGTCCGGCACGTGGCCGGGCAGCGGCCAGCCCATGTAGGTGGCCGGATCGGGCCGCACCACCAGCATGATGGAGATGATGGCGCACACCGCCGCCAGCGAGAGCACCTGGATGTGGGCGATGTCCTGCGGCAGCAGCATGCCGAGCCCCAGGAACAGCAGGCTGCCCGCCCACTGCGAGCCGAACAGCAGCGCCCAGTACAGGGCCACGATGCGCGCGCGGTTGCGTCCGGCGTGCAGGCCCGCGCTGTGCAGCAGCGAGGCGTACATGAACACGTCCAGCAGCGCGCTGCCCGCAAGCTGGATGAACATGGGCACGCGCGGCATGCGCTGGCCGAGCAGCATCAGCGTGGCGAAGCCCAGGCCCAGCAGCGGCAGGGCCAGCCGGAACAGATGGCGCGGCGCCACCGAGGGCTGGACGCGCAACAGGATGGCCGCGCACAAGGCCACCCCGCAGAACACCACGCTGGAGGCCATGACCGTGGCGTCGCTTTCCGGGGGCAGTTGGTCCAGCAACTGATAGAACAGGCCGCAGGCCGCGCTGGCCAGGAACAGGGCCGCCAGCAGCGAGGCGGGCAGCGGCCGCAGGGGGGCGGGGGCCCTGCCGCCGGTGGCCTCGGGCAGGGTAAGGTTGCCCAGCAGCAGCCGGGAGAGCGCGGGCAGGCCCACTCCCAGGGCCAGCCAGGCGGTCTCGCCGCCCAGGCCGGAAAGGGACAGGGCCAGCACCGATTCCGCGACGACGGCGGCCATGGCGAAGCAGAGCGCGGCGTCCAGGCCGGACAGGGCGGCCAGGCGCAGGCCCCAGCCGTGGAGGAGCAGGGCGGCGCCCGCCACGGCCAGCGCGCCGAACGGCAGGTCCATGCCCGTGCCGTGCAGGCCGAGGCCCGGCATCAGGCCCACAAGAGGCAACAACAGCGCGGCCAGGGCCGCGTCATGCACCCGCGACAGGCGCGTGGCGCGCGGCAGCAGGGCAATGCAGCGGGCGCAGGCCAGCATGGTGGCGATGGCCATGGGCATCACCCATCCGCCGGCGTTCTCCGGCAGGGCCAGTATCTGCGGCAGGTGGGCGCGCAGCAGGCCCGCCCGCATGAGGTACCACATGCAGGCGATGGAAACCCCCAGCCCCACGCCGCCGCGCAGCAGCATGGCGGCGGAACGCAACGGCTGGCGATCCACGGAAAACGGCATGACACTCCCCCCCGGCACAGTCCCATTGAATGGAATCCCGCTTCTGCATGCATGATTTTGCTGTATGCGGCAACGCGTTTAGAGATGTTCAAATGCTGTCGGCGCAAGGGGGAGAAGGTGCGGGGGACAGGGACGGATGCGCCCCGGCTGGAATAGGATGGACTGGACCGGTGGAGCGGCCGGGCGCGTGCCCCGGCCCGAAAACGCAGAAAGGTCCCGGCGAATGCCGGGACCTTTACCGTCGATGGTGCCGAAGGGGAGAGTCGAACTCCCACGGGGGAACCCCCACTAGACCCTGAACCTAGCGTGTCTACCAATTCCACCACTTCGGCGCAGGAGGGTCTTCTAGCCAAACGCCGGGAGGTTGGCAAGCGTTTTTTTCAAAAACCTTGCGAATCCTGGCCGACGCGGGCTTCGGGAAGCCGGACGCCGTTGGCGGGCGCGGAAAAATACTTGCCTGCGGGTGAGGGCTAAGGCAATGGCTCATGCCTGCCGATAGCACGGGTGCGGGCATGGGCGCAGCGTCGCCCTGCACGCCGGGGGAGAGGAGACACGATGCCCAAGGCCATGGAGGACGGTGACACCCCGTCCCCCCATCAGGTGGATGCGATGGATGCCGGTGCGGATGCGCCGGAAGCGGAAATGGAGCACGGAGGCCCGCCGGATGGCCGGGGCGCGCGGCAGCCCGCCACGGGCGCGTCCATCGGCACGGGGCACCCCCTCGTGCTGGTGCTGGATGCGCGCCCGGCCGTGCGTGACGCCCTGGCGGGGCAGGTGATTTTGTTGTTGCCGGGGGCGCGTCCGCATGCCGGGTGCCCGGCGGCGGATGCCGTCATGGGGCACGCCGGTGGAGACGCGGCCCCGGCCTCGCGGCTGGTGGTGCGGCTTGCCGGTACGGACATTCCCGTGCCGCATGGCTGGGGCGATGCCCCGGTGGCCGAGGTGCGCCCCCGCGACGCGGACGGGGACGGCGTTTCCGTCGGGCGGGGCGATGCACCCGGCCGCCCGGAGACGACCGGCCGTGTGGATCTGGCTGACGTGGCGCTGGCGCTGGCCCGCTGCGGCCAGTTGCACCGCGTGGCGGAAACCGGTCTGCCGCCCGGCTGCCGGCTTTCGGGGGCGGCCATGGCCGCAGGCGTGCCCGAAATGCTGCGCCCGCTCCTGCCCGGCGTGCGGCGTACCGCCGAGGTGCTCGCCGTTCAGGCCGACGAGGCGCTGCGCTCGGGCGACCTGGTGCTGCTGGCCCGCGTGGGGCACACCCTGTGCGGCATGGCGGCCAACTATGGCATGCCGGAATGCGCCGCCTGCGCGGCAGCCCTGGAAAGGGCCGCGCAGACCGGTGAGACCGGTGCCGCGGCCGATGCCCTGGCCTGGCTGCTGGCCGCCGTGGCCGCGCTGGCTACCGTGGCGGACCCGACCGGAACGGATCCCGCCGGAACGGTCCCGGCCGACAGGGGATAGCGCACGGGCATAACGAAACGCATCGACGGGCCGGACCCCCATGGGAGTCCGGCCCGTCGATGCGTTTCGCTGGTCTTTCGGTGGCCTTCGCCGATGCCCCGCTCTGGCGTGACGGTCAGGGCGTAACGGTCAGCCCGTGCTCGATGGCGAAGCTGACCAGTTCGGCCGTGCTGTCGGCACCCAGCTTGCGCTTCAGGTTGGCCTTGTGCTTTTCCACGGTCTTGTGGCTGATGCACAGCTTGTCGGCGATCATCTTGTTGCCGTGGCCCTCGGCCACCAGCTTCAGCACCTGCTTTTCGCGGTCGCTCAGCAGGTCGAGCAGCGACCCGCTTTCGCGGCGGCCGTGGCGCAGGAAGTCCTCGATGAGCAGTTCGGAGATTTCGGGGCTGATGTACCGCCGCCCGGACAGCACCGTCTCCATGGCCTGCACCAGGATGTCGCTGGAGACGTTCTTCAGCACGTAGCCGTCGGCCCCCGCGCTGAGGGTGCGGTAGATCAGGCTGTCCTTCTTGTGCGCGGTCAGCGCGAGGACCTTGGTGCGCTCGCAGCGCCGCTTGATCTCGCGGATGGCCTCCGTGCCGTCCATGAGCGGCAGCGTCAGGTCCATGAGCACGATGTCCGGCATGTGCTTTTCAACGATTTTCAGGGCCTGGATGCCGTCCGGGGCTTCTCCCACGATGGTGAACGCGGGATACGCCCCGAGCAGGGCCTTCAACCCCTCACGGACGATATCAAGGTCTTCGACGAGCACAACGGTTTTCGACATGTCGGCAGCCTTTGACTATGATGTGGCTGGTCTGAAAATAACACGGTACGTTATATGTGCCCCCGGTGGAATTGTAAACCTGCTTTCGTCGCAGTAGGGTTATTCCCCATTATAGCGTAGGGGGTGCGGCTCGTGGTAGGGCGTGCACGGCAGCGCCACCGCAATGCGGCCGGCAGCGAAGCGGCACGCCTGTGCGCTGCTGTGCCATGGCATGCGGCACGGGGAGCGTGCATGGCGCGTTCCGGCCCTCTGTGGATGCACGGGGGGCGCACTGCGGGGTCGGCATCGTCCGGCAAGGCGGGCAGGAAGGAGCATGTCCGGCCCCTGCGCGTCAGGCCCGGTCATGACCGGATCCGGTCGTGACCAGGTCAGGGCGTCGTCGGCGTGTCCGGCGCGGACGGGGCATGCAGCCAGCAGCGCACGCCGTGCGCGGGCGCCGCGCCGTCGGGGTGGGGGGCCGCCATGGCCCAGGGCTCGACCTGCGGCGGCCGGGCGAGCAGGGGCGGCTCCTGTTCGGCGCACCGGGCGAAGGCGTGCGGGCAGCGGTCGCGGAAGGTGCAGCCGGAGGGCAGCGCCCACAGCGGCGGCACCGTGCCCGGAATGGCCGACAGCCGTTCGGCGCGCGGGCCGGAAACCGCCTGCGGCACCGAGCGCATCAGCCCCTGGGCATAGGGATGCAGCGGCCGCGCGAAGAATTCGCCCACCGGCGCGTACTCCATGATCCGCCCGGCGTACATCACCGCCACGTGGTCGGCGGTTTCCGCCACGACACCCAGGTCGTGGGTTATCAGCAGCACCGCCGCGCCCCGGCGGGCGGCCAGGTCGCGCATCAGGCGCAGTATCTGGCGCTGGATGGTCACGTCCAGTGCGGTGGTGGGTTCGTCGGCGATGAGCAGGCGCGGGTCGCAGGCCAGGGCCATGGCGATCATCACCCGCTGGCGCATGCCCCCGCTCATCTGGTGCGGAAAGTCGCGGGCGCGCAGTTCCGGCGAGGGGATGCCCACCTGCCGCAGCAGGTCCACGGCACGCGCCGCCGCCTGGGATCGGGAAAGCCCGAGATGCAGCCGCAACCCCTCGGCGATCTGCTCGCCCACCCGGAACACCGGGTTCAGCGAGGTCATGGGCTCCTGGAAGATCATCGAAATGCTGCGCCCGCGCACCCCACGCATGTCCTGCTCCGGCAGGGGCAGCAGGTCGCGCCCCTCCAGCCGCACCGACCCGGCGGCGATGCGGCCCGGTTCCGGCACCAGGCGCAGCAGGGCCAGGGCGGTCATGCTCTTGCCGCAGCCCGATTCGCCCACCAGGCACAACGTGCGCCCCGGCTCTATGGAAAAGGATATTCCCGCCACGGCGCGCAGGGGGGCGCCCGGCTGTCCGTCGGCGTCGGCGCGGCCGGGAAATTCCACGGTCAGGTCGCGCACATCCAATAATGGATGCCCGGCAGGATGCCCGGACACGGGGAGCGGCCGGACGCCAGTCGGGAACCCGGCGGCGGTCGCGGAGGTGGTTGCGGCGGTTGCGGGGGTCGCGCGGCCCGGCGCGCTGCCGAGCGCGGCAGGGGGTATGCTGGTGATGTCGGTCATGTCCGGCCTGTGGCTGTTTCCGCCTGTAACTGTTTCTGATGATGCCGCCAGTGCGGCGCGGGGCTACGCCCCCGTCTCCGCCGCCTCTCGCGCCAGGGCCAGCAGGGCTTCGTACACCGGCGCCAGGCTGGGGATCAGCAGGTGTTCGCGGTCGGTGTGCTGGCTGGTTTCGCCTTCCGCGCCCCAGACCACCCCGGCCATGGAAAGGTCGGTCAGGAAGCGGGCGTCGCTGGCCCCGTGGGCGCAGCCGGTGGCCGCGCCGGGGGCTTGGCGCAGCAGCCTGTCCAGCCACGGGGTGTCGCCGGTGACGAACAGCGGTTCCAGGCGGGTGACGGCCAGTTCGCCCCGCACGGCGGCCCGCATGTCGGCCACGATCCGGTGGGGATCGTCGTGTTCCGTGTAGCGCACGTCCAGATGGGCCACGGCCTCGGCGGGCACCTGGTTCACCGCCGTGCCCGCGTGCAGCAGCCCCAGGTTCATGGTGCGGTGCCAGTGGGTATCCGGTTGCGGAGAAGCGGCGGGGGACGGCGGCGTGCCCCGTTCTGCCAGTCCTGCCCGTTCCGCCAGTTCCGGGTACAGGCCGGGGAAGAGGGGCTTCAACGCCTCGTAGTCGCGCACCAGCGCGTCCACGGCGTTTTCGCCCAGCCACGGGCGGGCGCCGTGGGCGCTTTTGCCCTTGGCCGTAAGCATCAGGTCGATGACGCCCTTTTCCTTGATGATGACCGAACCCGGCGAGCCGCCGTCCAGGGCCACGCAGAAGTCGGCGCGGATGTGCGGCAGGGCGCGGAACGCGCCGTTGCGCCCGCCGGTCTCCTCGTCGCCGGTGATCACCAGCACCAGGGGCAGGGCCTCCGGCCCCCGGCCGCGCGCCGCGAGGTCGCGCAGGCAGCGGCGGCACAGCACCAGCGCCAGGGCCACGGCGTACTTGTCGTCGATGGCCCCGCGCCCGTGCAGCACGCCGGTTGCGGTGTCGATGCGCGGCGTGAACAGTTCGTCCGCGCCGTCCACCACGTCGAAATGCACCAGCAGGGCCAGCGGGGCGGCGTGGGCGGGGTTGCCCGCCAGCAGCGAGGGCACCCCCTCGTGCTCCATGCGGAGGCAGGGGATTTCGTTGTCGGCGAGCCAGGCGGCGATGACGTCCGCGCAACGGGCAACCTCCGCCGGGCGCGAGGCGGTGGAGCGGATGGCCATGAGCCGGGCGGTCAGCGCCACCATGTCGGCGATGTCTTCGGCCGTGGCCTCGTCCAGGCCGGACGGCAGGCAGGCGCGGGCCTGTTCCGCGAACCAGGCGGGGGCGGCGGTGGGGTCGGCTGCGGACTGGGGCATGGGGCATGGGCTCCTGGAAGATAATGATGGCGGCGCGCCCCGGCATTGGGAAGAGGCGGGATGGCGCCGGTTCAGGGCCGGATCGAAACCGGGCCGCAAGGCTACCGCACCGGACGGGGCGCGTCCAGTTCGCCGGGGCGTCCCCGCAGGGCGCGACGGAGATTGGCGTACGGGGCGGAAGGGGGTGCCGTTTTTGTCGAGAAGGAACTTGACAATCATTTTCAGGAGGTGCAGAAACGGGGTGTCGGGCGTGCACGCCCGGCGTCGGCCCCGCTTTCCGCGCCGTGTCCGCGCCAGTGCCGGTGCCCGTATCGGTACAGGCGGGGCAGGGTGCGCGGCGGCAGCCGCCCCGGAGTCCCCAGGCCAAGGAGACGCATATGCCCTGTTGCAAGCTGAGTGATGTTCCCGCCGGATGCCGGGTCCGGGTGCGTCGTCTTTGCGACAAGCAGGGCGAGCGGGGCAGGCTGTGCGCGCTGGGCATAACGCCCGGCACGGAACTGGAAGTCTGCTCGCAGGCGGGCGCGTGCTGCGTCAGGGTGCGCGACGCCTCCCTTGTGCTGGGCGACGCCCTGGCCTGCGGCGTCTACTGCGAGCCGGTGCAACTGGCCGGACGGGCTCCTGACTGACGGGTTGCGCAGAAGGGTTGCGCTGACGGGCTGTGCCTGATGGACAGCGACTGACGGGCGCCAAGCCCGGCGTCCGGCGCCGACGGCGCGTTCCCGCCACGGTCATCGAAAAGGAGAATGCAATGAGTTGGGACACCCTCGTGGTCGTCGCCATCGTGCTGGCGGCGGCAGGGTATGTCGCGTGGCGGTACCTGTTCCGCAAGTCGGGCGGGTGCGGTTGCGGCTGCTCGGGCAGCTCGGGTGGTTCGGGCGGATCGGGCTGCTGCGGCGGCGGGGGGCACACCGCCTCCAAGCCCGGCGACTCCTGCGGCTGCGGCAAGTAGCGGCAAAAAGAGCTGGAGATGGCCGGCCCTCGGGTCGCGCCTTTTTTTAACCCGGTTGATGAGAAAGATTTTCAATTTCGCGGGGGCTGCCGCCCTCGCACAGCGAGGAGGAGACACGAAGATGGGCAAAACCATTCCCCTGCGGCAACTGGCCGTGGGCCAGCGGGCGCGCATCGCCACGGTGAGCGCGCACGGTGAGATGGGGCGGCGCATCCGCGACATGGGGCTGATCCCCGGCGCGGAGATCGAGGTGATGGGGCGCGCGCCCCTGATGGACCCGGTGGCCCTGCGCCTGAAGGGGTTCACCCTCTCGTTGCGCAACAACGAGGCCGACTACATCGCCGTCGAGACCGACGCCAAGCCCCGTCCGCAGGAGTAGCCATGTCCGCCAACGTCATCGTCGCCCTTGCGGGCAACCCCAACTCCGGCAAGACCACCGCGTTCAACGAGTACACCGGCTCGCGCCAGCACGTGGGCAACTACCCCGGCATCACGGTGGAAAAGAAGGAAGGCATCGCCCGCGTGGACGGGCGGGAAGTGCGCGTGGTGGACCTGCCCGGCACCTATTCGCTCACCGCCTATTCCCAGGAAGAAGTGGTGGCCCGCCGCGTGCTGGTGGAAGACCGCCCCGACGTGGTCATCGACGTCATCAACGCGGGCGCGCTGGAGCGCAACCTGTACCTGGCCGTACAACTGATGGAACTGGGCATTCCCGTGGCGCTCGGCCTGAACATGATCGACGAGGCCCGCAAGCAGGGCCTGCGCATCGACGCCGCCCGCCTGTCGCAACTGCTGGACATGCCCGTGGTGGAAACCGTGGCCCGCACCGGCGAAGGGCTGAAGGAACTGATGTCCGCAGCCGTCGGCCATGGCGACGCCAGGCGCGGCGCCCCCTGGAAGCCGCTGGAAATTTCCTACGGTCCGGACCTCGACCCCGTGCTGGCCCGCATGGTCGAGCGCATCGAGGCCGCCCGGTTCCTTACCGACAAGTACCCGGCCCGCTGGGTGGCCCTGAAGTACCTGGAAAGCGACGAGGACATCCGCGCCCTGGGCCGCGCCGCCGGTCCGCTGGCCGCCGAGCTGGAAGCCATGACCGCCGAGGTGGCCCGCCACCTGGAAGCCACCCTGAACAGCTACCCCGAAGCCGTCATCGCCGACTACCGCTACGGCTACATTTCCGGTGTGCTGCGCCAGGGCGTGCTGGCCCGCCACGACGAACTTTCGGAGCGTCTCGCCGCCTCCGACCGCATGGACCGCGTGCTCACCCACCGCCTGCTGGGTCCGGTGATCATGCTGGCCGTGCTGTACGGCATCTATGAAATCACCTTCGCCATCGGCGAATACCCCATGGGCTGGGTGGAAGCCTTCTTCGGCTGGCTGAACGAGACGGCGTCGGCCGCGCTGCCCGACGGGCTGCTGAAGTCGCTGGTGGTCTCGGGCATCATCGACGGCGTGGGCGGGGTCATGGGCTTCGTGCCGCTGATCATGCTGATGTTCATGATGATCGCCTTCCTCGAAGACTCCGGCTACATGGCCCGCGTGGCCTACATGCTGGACCGGGTGTTCCGGCTGTTCGGCCTGCACGGCTGCTCGGTGATGCCCTACATCGTGTCCGGCGGCATCGCGGGCGGCTGCGCCGTGCCCGGCGTCATGGCCGCGCGCACCCTGCGCAGCCCGCGCGAGCGGCTGGCCACCATCCTCACCGCGCCGTTCATGACCTGCGGCGCCAAGCTGCCGGTGTTCATCCTGTTCGTGGGCGTGTTCTTCGCCGACCAGGAGGCCCAGGCCATGTTCGCCCTCACCCTGCTGGGCTGGGGCATGGCGCTCATCGTCTCGCGCCTGCTGCGCTCCACGGTGATCAAGGGCGAATCCACCCCCTTCGTCATGGAACTGCCCCCGTACCGCCTGCCCACCCTGCGCGGCATCCTCATCCACACCTGGGAGCGCACCTGGCAGTACATCAAGAAGGCCGGTACCGTCATTCTGGCCATCTCCATCCTGCTGTGGGCGGCCATGACCTTCCCGCAACTGCCGGAGGACCGCACCGCCGCGTTCGAGACGCAGCGCGCCGCCGTCACCGCCCAGAAGGAAGCGGCGGAAGCCGCCGGTGACAAGGAGGCCGGTGCGGAAGCCGCCGACGAGGCCGCCCCCGGCGAGGCCGTGGCCGAGGCTCCCGCCGCCGAGGCTGGCGCCGAAGCCACCAACGAAGCCACCGACGAAGCCGGTGAAGCCGCCGCCGAAGGCGAGGAAGAGGATCCCTTCGAGGCGGAGCTTGCCGCCATCGACGCCGAAGAAGCCGCCGCTGGCCTGGAATACTCCATCGCGGGCCGCGTGGGCATCGCCCTGGAATCGGTGACCGGCGCGGCCGGGTTCGACTGGCGCACCAACATCGCCCTGGTGGGCGGCTTCGCGGCCAAGGAAGTCATCGTCTCCACCCTCGGCACGGCCTACTCGCTGGGCGAGGTGGACGCCGAGGACGCCGCGCCGCTGGCCGAACGCATCAAGGCCGACCCGCACTGGACCCCGGCCGTGGCCGCCGCGCTGATGGTCTTCGTGCTGCTGTACGCCCCCTGCTTCGTCACCGTGGTGGCCATCAAGCAGGAATCGGGCTCGTGGGGCTGGGCCATCTTCAGCACCGTGTTCAGCACCATCCTGGCCTTCGGCCTCGCGGTGGCCGTCTACCAGATCGGCACCGCCATGCTGGCCGGGGGATAGCCCCGGCGGGCGCGGCCCGCGCACCATCCGCAACCACACGAGGCGCCCCTGGGGGCGCCTCGTTCGCGTTTGGCGGGGCGTGCGGCCCGCGCCGGACGGGCATCCCCCGCGCGCCGCCGGGAGCGCCACGGCGGCCGCAGACGTGCGCTCGGACGCCCCTTGCGCCGCACGTCCGCTTGCGTACCTGTATCTCGCCGTTTACATTGGCGGGGCCGCCATCATGCGCGGCGCGCCGGGGGGCGTGCCGCGCGCGGCATCGGACCGGCATCGGACCGGCATGGGCCGGGCACGCGGGGGACAAGCCGGACGGCCCACGGGCCATCGGGGGGACTGACGCCATGCGGCGTGGCCGTACCATCAAGGCGCAACTCAGGTTCTATTCGCTGCTGCTCATCCTGCTGCCGCTGGCCCTTTCGCTGGCGGCGTTCTACGGCGTGCTGCGCACCGAAGGGCTGGACAGGGCCCAGAGCGAGATGCAGGCGGAACTGCGCCATCACCGTTTCGACGTGGAGCGCTGGCTGGGCTACCGCCTGGCCGACGTGGTGCACGTGTCCCGCACCGATGCGGTGCGCCGTGTGGACCTGCCCGCCATGACGCGGGATTTTCACGCCTTCCTCGACGCGCACGGCGATTTCCGGTCGCTGGTCTACGTGGACGCGGCCGGGCGCACGGTGGTCGACTTCGACATGCCCGAGGGCGGTGTGGATATTTCCGACCGCGAATACTTCCTGCGGGCGCGCCAGGGGCAGCCGTTCATCTCGCGGGTGCTGGTGGGGCGCACCTCGGGCAAGGCCATCGTGATCTTCTCGTCCCCGGTGCTGAACCCGCAGGGCGACTTCGCGGGGCTGGTCTTCGGCGCGGTGCGCATCGACGCGCTGCACGAGATGGTCAGCAGCCTGCGGCGCACCCCGGTGGATCCCCCCTTTCTGGTGGACGCCGCCACCGGCCTGCCCCTGCTGGCCCCGGAAGGCGCGCCGGCCATTCCGCTGCCCGCGGACAGCACGGTCATCGACGGCCCGGTTCCCTATCGCAACCGCGACGGCCACCGGGTGCTGGGGGTGGGGCTGCCGCTCAAGAACGGCGAATGGCTGCTGGTGCAGGAGCGCGCCGTGTCCGACGTGCTGGGCGACATGCACCGCCTGCTGCTGCTCCTGCTGGCGGTGTCCGGCCTGACCATGGCCGTGCTCACGCCCTTCCTGCTGCGCCTCGCGCGGCGCGTCACCGAGCCCATCGAACGCATATCCGCCATGTCCGAGCGGATCATGGCGGGCGAATACGGCAACGCCTGCCCGGGCCTGGACGCCGCGCAGGTGACCCCGGAACTGGAACGGCTGTACCGCAACTTCTGCCGCATGGCCGAGCGCATCGGCATCCACGTGGGAGAACTGGAGCGCCTTTCCGGCACGGACGACCTGACCGGGCTGGCCAACCGCCGCCTGCTGGCCGAGGAGGGCGCCCGCATCGTGGGCATCTGCCGCCGGGCCGGGCAGCCGTGCGCGTGCCTGATGCTGGACCTGGACCGCTTCAAGCACATCAACGACGTGCACGGGCACGCCACCGGCGACGAGGTGTTGCGCAGGCTGGCCGCCACCATCATGTCCACGGTGCGCTCGTCCGATTTCGCGGTGCGCATGGGCGGCGAGGAATTCGCCGTCATCGCGCCCAACACCGACGCCGTCCGGGCCATGGCCCTGGCCGAGCGCATCCGCCGCAACGTGGAACGCATCGACCTGCGCCAGGGGGGCATGCCGGTGCCGGTGGCCATCAGCGTGGGGGTGGCGGGACTTGCCGCCGTGCCCCGCCATGGCTCCGGACCACTCGAGGATCTGCTGGCCAGGGCCGACAACGCGCTGTACCGGGCCAAGCAGGCGGGCCGCAACCGGGTGGTGCTGTGGGAGGAAACGGTTCACGCCGCGCCGGAGGACCCGGCGGAGCAGGCGGATCGGGTGGAGAGGACGGATGCGGAGGAGCCGGGGAAGGAACCGCCAGCCCCGGAGCCCCCGGTCAGGGACTGATGCCGCGCCCGCGCGGCTGTCCAGGCGGCAACGGAATGCGAAAACGGCGCCCACCCGTCAGGGGGGCGCCGTTCATGTATTCGGGGCCGGTGCGGCGGTCCCTAGGGGCTGTTTCCAAATCAGGATTTTCGTTCGTTGGCAAGGAAAACGAGCCTGCCATGAGGGAGTGCGGCAGCCGTTGGGTGAGCGAAGCGAACCTTACGGATGGCGACCGCAGAGCGTACTCTTATGGTATTCGACCGACATGGCAGGCGAAGTTTGACGATGCCAACGGGCGAAAGGACTATTTGGGGACAGCCCCTAGCAGATTTCGATCAACTTGATGTCAAAGGTCAGGTCTTCGCCGGCCAGGGGGTGGTTGGCGTCGAGGGTGACGTGCTCTGCGGTGACGTCGGTGACGGTGACGTCAAGCTCGCCGTCGTCGGTCATGAGTTGCAGCATCAGGCCCACCTCGGGCTCGATGTGCGGGGGCACCTGGTCGCGCGGCACGGTGATGACCATTTCCTCCACGTGTTCGCCGTAGGCTTCGTCGGCGGGAATGGTGACCTTCACCGACTGGCCCTTGCCCAGGCCCAGCACGGCCTTCTCGAAGCCGGGGATGAGCATGCCTTCGCCCAGGGTGAATTCCAGCGGTTCGCGGTCGCGCGAGGAATCGAATTCGGTGCCGTCGTCCAGCGTGCCGGTGTAGTGGACGCGGACGGTATCGCCGTTCTTGAGTGCCATTGGGGGCTCCTTGGGGGAGAATCTGTGATGGACGCCCGCCAGCCGGAATCGGATGGGGCGGCAACGGCCGCCGCGGCCGGGCGGACCCGTGGACCATCGCCCGCCCCGTACGGAATGTCAAAGATTATTCGGTGGCGGGGGGATGCGTCACATGCGCGGCGTTTCGCGCGGCGTCCGGCGGCGCGCCCGGCCGCCGGGCTACGCCCCGGTCTCCGGCGCGTCCCACCCGGCGCACAGGTGCGCGGCGGCCCGGCAGAGCACCTCCGTGCCCACGGGCAGGCAGGATTCGTCCGGGGCGAAGGCCGGGTTGTGCACCGGGGCCACGCCCGGCCCCCCGCAGCCCACGAAGAAGAAGCACCCCGGCACGCGTTGCAGGAACATGGAAAAGTCCTCGCCGCCCATGGTGGGCACGGGCTCCATCACCCGGCCGGGACCCACGGCGTCCAGCGCGGCCCGGCGCACCAGGGAGGCCGCGCGCGGGTCGTTGATCACCGCCGGGTGGCACCACCTGAAGTCCAGCCGGTGCGTGGCGCCCATGGCCGCGCACACCCCGCCCGCCACCTGGTCGATGCGCTTCTCCCACAGGTTGCGCACCTCGGGCGCGAAGGCCCGCACCGTGCCCGCCATGCGCGCCTCGCCGGGGATGACGTTGTACGCCGTGCCCGCATGCAATTCGCCGATGGTCAGGATGACCGGCTCCAGCGGGCTGGTCATGCGGCTGACCACCCGCTGCAACGCGCCCACCACCTGCGCGGCCGTTTCCAGCGCGTCCACGCACAGGTGCGGGTTGGCGGCGTGGCCGCCCCTGCCCAGCACGGTCAGCTCGAAGCGGTCCATGGCCGCCATGAGCGGGCCGGGCTTCACCCCGACGAAACCGGCGGGAATTTCCGGCCAGACGTGCGCGCCGACACACACGTCCACCCTGGGGTCGTCCAGCACGCCCGCCTCGATCATGGGCTGCGCTCCGCCGGGGCCTTCCTCGGCGGGCTGGAACAGGAACAGGACATGCCCGCGCAACGCGCCGGGATTCCCGGCGGCCAGGGCCGTGAGCACCCGCGCCGCGCCCAGCAGCATGGCCATGTGCATGTCGTGCCCGCAGGCGTGCATGCAGCCGGGGTGCTCCGAGGCGTAGTCCAGCCCAGTGGCCTCTGGGATGGGCAGCGCGTCCATGTCGGCGCGCAGCATCACCGTGGGGCCGGGCCGTCCGGAGTCGAGCAGGGCGGTGACCCCGGTGCCCGCGATGCCGGTGCGCACGGGCAGGCCCAGCGCGGCCAGTTCCCCGGCCACCAGGGCGGCGGTGCGCACCTCGTTGAAGCCGGTTTCGGGGATGCGGTGCAGGCGGCGGCGCAAGGCCACGATGTGCGGTGCGGCCGCGCGGATGCGGTCGGAAAGGGAATCCATGGGGTCTCCTGCCATGTTCCTGGCATGTCCCTGCCGTGTTCCTGTCATGTCCTTGGCGGAGCGCGACGGTCTGTGTGCGACCGTGTGCGACCGTGTGCGACTGCGGGCCATGGGCGCGGGCACGGCGCGCGGCGGACCGCCGGGGGACGGGGCCGCGCGGGTCGTGAAGGTGACCGGATTTCGTGCTCCGGATGTTGACAATCCGTGGCCGCTGCTTTAGTGGTACCAATCAGTACTACGCATGAGGTTTCCCCCGCCGCGCACGGAACCCGGTGCCCCTCGGCCAGTAATTGGCCAGGGCGCACGGAGCGGGGCGAAGGGATGGCCGCCGGATATCGGGCCGATGGCCGGTGGGTGCCGGGCGGATGCCGGGCGGACAGCAGGGCCGACAACGCGGCCAGTGTAGCGCAAGGCGGCGTTGCCGTCAGCCCCGCCACCGGATGGTTGTGCGGTCATCCCGTATCCGGCCGTCCGGCGGCCCTCATGCACCGGTACCCCGCCGCGCCCCGGCGGGCTTGTGGAAGGAAGCACATGGAACTCATCCAGGCATTGCGCAAGTTCGGCTTCACCCAGCAGGAATCGCTGATGTACCTCACCCTGCTGCGGCACGGCAGCCAGGCGTCCCATCAGAACCCCCAAACTCCCCAGAATCCCATGACCGGGTACGAGGCGGCCAAGGCCGCCGGAATTTCACGCTCCAACGCCTACGCGGCGCTGTCGAGCCTGGTGGAGAAGGGCGGGGCCGTGGTGGCCAGCGGCGACACCAGCCGCTACATGGCGCTGCCGCGCGAGGAACTGCTGCTGAACCTGCGGCGCGACGCCGAGGGCACGCTGGCCTTCCTGGAAGCCAACCTGCCGGACAGCGAGCCGGACGAGACGCCCTACCTGACCGTGGCCGGGCTGCGCAACACCGAGGACAAGATCCGCAACATGCTGCATCTGGCGCGGCTGCGGGTGTACGCCTCCATGCACGCGGACAACGTGGCGCTGTTCCGGCGCGAGTTCGACGACTGTGTGGCGCGGGGGCTGAAGGTGGTGCTGCTGTCCAACGCCGATCCGGGCATCGCCGGGGCCACCTTCCTGAAGAACCAGGCGGGCACCGGGCACGTGAAGCTCATCGCCGACACCAGCGAGGTCATCGCGGGCCTGCTGGAACCGGGCGTGAGCGGGCGCTGTCTGTATTCGCGCAACGAGCACCTCGTGTACCTGATGCGCGAGGCCATACTGCACGAGATGGAACTGATCCGCATCCGCGCCGCCATGCCGAACGCCATGCCAAACGCCATGCCTGACGCCGGGGCGGACTCCACCCCGGACAACTGACGGACCACCGGACGGGGCCACGCACAGAACGCGGCCCGCGCGCCGGAAACACGACGGAGACCTTCATGCCCAACGTCCGTTCCACCTACACCGACGCGGTCGGCTTCTTCGGCCGGACCACGCCCGAAGAACTGGTGGCCGCCTACGGCAGCCCCCTGTACGTCTACAGCGAGGCCCTGCTGCGCGCGCGCTGCCGCGAGATGAAGGCCCTTTCGTCGCATCCCGGCTTTTTCGTGAACTATTCGGCCAAGGCCAACACCAACCTTTCGCTGCTGCGCATCGTGCGCGAGGAAGGGCTGGTGGTGGACGCCATGTCGCCCGGCGAACTCCACGTCAACGAGGCGGCCGGGTTCACCCCGGACCAGATCCTGTACGTGTGCAACAACGTGTCCGAGGCGGAACTGGCCAACGCCGTGGCGCACGGCCTGCTGGTGAGTGTCGATTCGCTCTCGCAACTCGACCTGCTGGGCAGGGTGAACCGGGGCGGCAAGGCCATGGTGCGCTTCAACCCCGGCATCGGCGCGGGGCACCACCAGAAGGTGGTCACGGCGGGCAAGGCCACCAAGTTCGGCGTGGACCCCTCCGAGGCCCCGCTGGCCGAACTGCGGGCCATCCTGGCCAAGCACGAGATGACCCTGGCGGGCGTCAACCAGCACATCGGCTCGCTGTTCCTGGAGCCGGACGGGTACGTGGCGGCGGCGGACTTCCTGCTGTCCGTGGCGGAGAAGTTCGACACCGTGGAGGTCATCGACTTCGGCGGCGGCTTCGGCATTCCCTACCGCAAGTATGAAGAGCAGCCCCGGCTGGACCTGGCCGCCACGGCGGAACGGTTCCACGCGCTCATTTCCGCCTGGTCGGAACGCACCGGGTACAGGGGCCGCTTCTACGTCGAGCCGGGCCGCTACGTGGTGGCCGAATGCGGCCTGCTGCTGGGCACGGTGCACGCCACCAAGCACAACGGCCCCACCCGCTACGTGGGCACCGACCTTGGCTTCAACGTGCTGGCCCGCCCGGTGATGTACGACGCGCACCACGACATCGAGGTCTACCGCGCGGGCGGCGCGCCCGACGCGGCCCTGCACCCCCAGACCGTGGTGGGCAACATCTGCGAGAGCGGCGACATCATGGCCAGGGAACGTGCGCTGCCCGCCATCCAGGAGGGCGACATCCTGGGCGTGCTGGACACCGGGGCCTACGGCTACGCCATGAGTTCCACGTACAACCAGCGGCTGCGCCCGGCCGAGGTGCTCATCGGCCTGGACGGGCAGCCCCGGCTGATCCGCCGCCGGGAAGAGCTTTCGGACTTGATGGCGTTTTTTCCTGACGCCTAGTCCCGCCGGGACTCAGCAGGGCGTCGTCACCCTGTCCGTCCCGTCCAGCACGTCGAGCATGCGCCGCAGCGGCGCGAAGGCGGCGTCGGGCGGATGCAGCAGATTTTCGATGGGCGGCACCACGCCGCTCACCGGAAAACCGGACAGCATGGCTACCGCCTCCATGTTGTCCCGCACAAGGTCCGGGGATGCGGAACGTTCCTTGGTGTGAACGAAAACGATCCCTGCCGGTTCCATCCCTCTCCGGACCAGCGCCTCCACCGAGAGGAGCGTGTGGTTCACGGTGCCCAGCCCCGCCCGCGCCACCAGCACGGGACGGGCGTCGGCGGCCCGGATGCAGTCGATGCACAGGGCTTCCGGCGTGAACGGCACCATCAGGCCGCCCGCGCCCTCGAGGACCAGCGAGGCGTGTTCACCGCGCAGACATGCCAGACTGCGCACCAGGTCTTCCGTCTCCACGCCGCGCAGTTCGTCCCGCGCGGCGTGGAGCGGAGCTTTGGGCGCCGCGAAGCACCACCCCACCGCCTCCGCCGGGTCGCGCCCGGCCAGTTCCGGAACGTGCTGGTACACGAAGGCCGCGTCGCTGTCCGTGTCGTACGGATCCCTGCACCCGGTCTGCATGGGCTTGGCGTAGAACGGCCGCTCCCCCCGCGCGAACAGCTCGCGCAGCAGCAGCATGGAGACCACCGTCTTGCCCACGCCCGTGTCCGTGCCCACCACGAACAGGGCGCGGGAGGGGGCTGCGTGCGTAGTGTTCATGAGGATTCTCCGGTCGTGTGGTGCGGGGCAGCGCCCCGCTCTTCCTCTTCCTTCCAGGCGCGGGCCAGCAGGTCCACGCAGCGGGCCACGTCGTCCACCCGGTGCAGGGCGGTAAGGCCCAGGCGCAGCACGGCCGCGCCGCGCCCCACGGTGGGGTGGCGCGCGGCCAGGGCCAGCACGCCGGGGCCGCCGCCAGCGGGTGTGCGCAGCTTCGCGGCAAGGCGGGTGCAGCGGGCCTCGTCGCCCACGTCCACGCAGACCACGTGCGCGCCCTCGCGTACCGGCATGCCTTCGGCGCGCAATCCGGCGCGCAGGGCCGCACCCAGCGCGGCGAGGTGATGGCGGCGGTCGTCCAGCCGGGGCAGCAGGTCCAGCAGGGCCAGGCAGCAGGCGGCGTGCGCCTCCGGCAGGGCGGTGGAGTGGATCAGCGGCGAGGCCAGGTTTTCCAGCGCATTCCGGGTGCCGCGCGGCAGCAGCAGGAACGCCCCGAACAGCCCCAGCGCCTTGCCCAGCGTGCCCACGGCGGCGTCGGCCACGCCGTGCGCCCGGCCGCGGCCGCCAGCGCCCAGCGCGCCGAAGGCGTGGGCCTCGTCCACGATGACGAAGGCCCCGTGCTCGCGGGCCACCGCGCCCAGCCGGGCCATGTCCGGCAGGGTGCCGTCCATGCTGTACAGCGATTCGGCCAGGACCACGGGCTGGGGCGCGCAACCGGTACCCCGCGCGGGGGGACCGTCGTTGCCTGCGGCCCGCCATGCGGCCAGGCGGCGCGACAGGTCGTCCATGTCCGCGTGGCGGTGGGTGTGCAGCCGCGCCCCGGTGGGGGGCAGGGCATGGGCCATGCTGGCGTGCACCCGGCGGTCCAGGAATACCGCGTCACCGTGGCCCAGCAGGCCCCAGAGCAGGGCCAGGTTGGCCTGGTAGCCGCTGGGCAGGAACAGGCATTCCGCATAGCCGAAGTATTCGGCCCACGCGGCCTCGGCGTCCGCCGCCAGCGCGGTGTGCCCGGCGGCCAGGCGCGAGGCCGTGCCCGAGGGCGCATGGCGCGCGAAGCAGGCGGCCACCGTGGCCCGCCACGCCCCGTCGGCGGCCAGGCCAAGGTAGTCGTTGCCCGCGAAATGGAGCAGCGGACGGCCGTCCATGTGCACCAGCGCCGGGGAGGGGGCATTCCCGATGTCTCCGGAAGGGACGGCGGCGGAGGCGGGCAGTCCGTCCAGCAGTGGGGCGCTGCGGCCAAGACCGGCGGCGTGCAATTCCTCCATCCGCAGGGTCAGGCGCGCGGCCAGCAGGCCGGGAGCGGCCGGGGATGGCGCGGCGGCGGGGGAGGGGCCGGGCGTGGGTCCGGCGGTCAGGGGGTTGTGGTCAGCCATGCGAATATCTCTCGATAACGGGCGGCGAGTACGTCGCCGTTGAAGCGGGTGTCGTAGGCCGTGCGGCCGATGATCAGGGTGGCGGCCATGCTCGGGGGCGCGGGCGGGGTGTCTGCGCCGGGCACCTGCGGAATGGGCGTGATGGTCGTGGCGTAGGTGGCGGCGCGCTCGCTTTGGGCCAGCAGGTCGGCCCGGATGCGGGAGGGGCCGTGCAAAACGTCGGCAGGCGGCCAGTTGCATTCCTGTACCGTCAGCAGAAAGGCGTGGAGGGAAAAGCCGGAGGACCAGCGGGCGTGCAGCGCGGCCAGTTGGGCCATGGCTTCCAGCCCCTGCCATGGGGGTGCGCCGGCGAAGGCGCGGCGGCCCGTGGCCCCCGCGGCGTCGCAGCGGTCCACCCGGTCCAGCAGCAGGAAGCGGGCGGGGGTCTCCTCCGGAAGGGCATGGCGGAAAAGGGTCACAGTCGCACCACCAGCGCCGCGTTCTGCCCGCCGAAGCCGAAGTTGAGCAGCAGCCCGACGGAACCACCCCCGGTACCGGGCAGGGGGCGCATTTCGCGCACGAAGTCCAGCCGCCCGCTTTCCGGCGCGGACAGGTTGCGCACCGGCGGCAGAAAGCCGTCCGCCGCGCAGGCCAGCAGCACGGCCAGTTCCACCGCGCCGCAGGCCGAGGCGCAGTGCCCGGTCCACGACTTCACGGCGGTGACGGCGGGCGCGTGGCCCGCATTGGCGAACACCCGTTCCAGCAGGCGGATTTCCGCCGCGTCGTTGAGGGCGGTGCCGGTGCCGTGGGCCGCTACCCAGTGCACGTCGCCGGGGGCAAGCCCCGCCTCGGCCAGCGCGCCGCGCACGGCGGCCTCGGCCCGGCGGGCGTCGGGCTCCGGCGCGGTCAGGGCGTGTCCGTCCAGCGTGGCCCCCATGCCCAGGATTTCGGCCAGCGGCGTGGCCCCGCGCGCCAGCGCCGCGTCCAGCGGTTCCAGCACGAAGGCCGCGCCTCCTTCGCCGGGCACGAAGCCGCGCCGCGCCCTGTCGAAGGGGCGGCAGGCCATGTGGGGGGCCGTTGCATCGGCGAGGTCCAGGTCGCGCTGGATGGCCCCGGCGCGGGCGTAGCCCAGAAGGCCCCCTTCCGACAGGCGCGAATCGCCGCCCACGGCCAGCGCCGCCGGGGCAAGGCCCCAGCGCACCCGCCGGGCGGCCTCGCCCACGGCCTGCAACGAGGCGGCGCAGGCCGTGCCCAGCACCAGTCCTTCGCCCCGGATTCCGCAGCGCATGGCCACGGCCGAGGCGACGGTGTTGGGCAGCCAGCGCAGCATCCACAGCGCGTCCAGATCGGGGTGCTCAAGCCCCGGCGGGGTGTCGTGCGGCGGCCTGATTCGTCCGCAGGCCGCCGGAAAGTCGGCCCCCACGTCCATGTTGGGGCCGCTGGCGGCCACCAGCGCGGTGCCGTCCGGAAAGGGGAGCGGGGGCGGGGTGCCGCCGTCGCCCACCGCACCGTCGGTTCCGTCGCCGCAGGCGTATCCGGCCTGCCGGGTGGCGGCCAGGGCCGAGGCCAGCGCCAGCAGCCCGCCGCGCGAAAGGTAGCGGCGGTGCCGCCAGCGTCCGGTGGCCGCCGCCTCGTCGAAGTTCCGCGCGGGCGCGCAGGCCGCGCCGGGCAGGGCCACGGCATGGCGGAACGGGCTGTGCCCGTCGCGGATGGCGCGGGCCACGTCCTGCGGGGTATGCCCCAGGGGCGTCACCGCGCTCACGCCGGTGACGGCCACGCGGCGGGGGGAATGGGGAGGGCGGAAACGGGGCTGCATGTGTTTGGCGGCCACTGCTGCGGGGACGGTCAGGCCTATCGGCCCGTGTGCCGTGCCAGCGCCCACGCCACATAGGCGGCCACGTCGCCGATGGTCAGCACCGGCGGCGCGCCCGGCACGCGCACGTCGGCCAGGATTTCCGCCACGCGCGCGGCGGGCAGGTGCGGGTACTCCCGCGCCAGCCGGGCTTCCGGGGATTCGCCATGGCGTTCCGCCTCCAGCACGTGGATGCGCAGGTCGGTGAGGAAGGCGGCGGCGTCGCGCACCGGGATACCAAAGTGGCGGTTCAGCCCGGCGCCTATTTCCAGCAGGTCGATGGATTCGCAGGGCAGGTCGGCCATCAGCCGCGTGGCGGGCGACAGGCTGGCGGCGTCCACGTCGAAGATGGGGGCCACCAGCGCGGCTACCGCGACCGCGATGTCGTGCAGTTCCTGGGGGGTATGTGAGGGCATGGCGTTCCTGTCCGTGGGGGTGATGGGAATATTCCGGCGAAGGTACTTCCGCGCCGGTGCGGGATCAGCAGGCCGGTTTCAGCGCGCCGAAGCCGCCGTCGCAGGTCAGGGTGGTGGCGTTGATGGCCGCAGCCGGGGCGGACAGCAGAAAGCGCAGGGTCTGCACGGCCTCGGCAACGGTTACGACGCGCCGGGTGGACGGCAGGGGGGCGTTGGCGGCGCGCGATTGCAGGAACGGCGCGCCCCGGCCCGCCTCCAGCCAGCCCAGCCGCAGCGAGCAGGCGGTGACCCCGCGCGGGGCCAGTTCCACGCCCACGGCGCGGTACAGGGCTTCTCCGGCCAGCTTGGCGGCGGCGTAGTAGCCCTGCCCCGGCGCGGCCCGTTCGGCGGCGGAGGACGAGACGAACACGCACCGCCCGTCGCGCCCGGCCAGCATGGACCGGCTTACGGCGCGCAGCAGCCGGGCGCGGAAGGCGATGTCGCGCGCGGCCCACAGGTCGATGTCGGCAGGGTCCGCCCCGGCCAGCAGCGCTTCGAACCGCGAATGCAGCAGGTCCACGAACAGCCGGGGCGCGGACCCCAGCGAGGTGCGGGCACGTTCGGGCAGGGTTTCCGGGGCATCGTCTTCGGCATGGCTTGCGGCCGCCGTCGAGGGCGTGAAATCTTCGGGCGCGCTGCCCTGTTCCGGCCCGCGCGCGTGCAGGCGCAGCACCACGGCGTCCGGCAGCGCGGCGCGGATGCGCGCCGCGCCCGCCTCATCGCGCGCGGTCAGGGCCACGGCCACGCCGCCGGCGGCCAGCGCTGCGCCGAGGGCCAGCCCCAGTTCGCACGAGCCACCGGCGATGAGCGCCGGGCCGCGCAGGGCAGAATGCGTCAGGGCGGAATCCGTCAGGGCGGCGCGGGCTACCATGCCAGCACCCCGGTCACCAGCGGGGCGGGGGGTGCGGCGACGCATCCCTCTTCGCCGACCGCCGGGGCCAGCGCATGCAGCGAACAGCGCAGGCCGTCATCGGTGCGTTCCATGCGGAAGGCGTAGTCCCCCGGCGTGACGAAGCGCCGGAAGCGGAACCCGCGCGCTTCACGTATCGGGCGCGGCGGCCCGGCGGGGCCGTCCGCCCAGCGCGCCGCCTCGTCCGCGAAGGCCAGCACGATGCACGACCCCGGCACCACCGGCGCGCCGGGGAAATGGTCCGCGAACAGCGGGTGGGCCGGGTCGAACCGGAACACGCCGCAACGCACGGCGCGGCGCGCGCAGGCGGAAGCCGGTGCTGCCGTATCCCTGCTGCCGGGCATGCCTGTCATGCTCCCGCCGGGCCGCTGGCGCCCGGAAGCCTGTCCAGCCCGGCCAGCCCGTCCAATCCACCGGTGGCCCCGCGCTCGGTCACGGCGCGGATGGCCTCGCCCGTGGCGTCCACCAGCAGGTCGATCTCCTCGTCGGTGATGGACAGCGGCGGCATGAGCACCATCACGTCGCCCAGCGGGCGGACGATCACCCCGCGCCGCCGCGCCTCCAGGGTCACCCGGTGGCCCACGCGCAGGGCCATGTCGTAGGACTCCCTGGTCTCCCGGTCGCGCACCAACTCGATGCCGGTCATCACCCCGCGCTGCCGGATGTCCCCCACGTGGGGCAGATCGCGCAGCGTTTCCAGCCGCGCGGCCAGCCGGGCGATTTTCGGTTGCAGCCGTTCCATGACCCGTTCTTCCTCGAACACGTCCAGCGAGGCGATGGCCGCCGCGCAGGCCAGCGGGTTGCCGGTGTAGGTGTGGCCGTGGAAGAAGGTGCGCAACTCCTCGTGGCGGGCCAGGAAGCCGTCGTGCACCCGCTCGGCGGTCAGGGTGGCGGCCAGCGGCAGGTAGCCGCCGGAGATGCCCTTGGCCAGGCACAGGAAGTCGGGCGTCACCCCTTCCTGCTCGCAGGCGAACAGGGTGCCGGTCTTGCCGAAGCCCACGGCCACCTCGTCGGCCACCAGGAACACGCCGTGCGCGTCGCACAGTTCGCGCACCCGGCGCAGCCAGCCCGGCGGCTGCAACAGCATGCCCGCCGCGCCCTGCACCAGCGGTTCCACCACGGCGGCGCACATCTCGTGCCCGTGGCGGGCGAACAGGTCTTCCACGTGGGCGATGCATTCCCGGCCGCAGTCCCCGGCCTGCCGCCCGAACGGGCAGCGGTAGCAGTGGGGGCTTTCCGCCTTCAGCGTGTCAAACAGCAGCGGCGCGTAGATGGCGTGGAACAGGTCCATGCCGCCCAGGGCCACGGCCCCCACGGTGTCGCCGTGATAGGCGTTGCTCAGGCTGAGAAAGCGGGTGCGCCGGGCGTCGCCGCCCAGGTGCGCCGGGGCCTGGCGGTGGAACTGGAAGGCAATCTTCAGCGCCACTTCCACGGACGTGGACCCGCTGTCGGAATAGAACACCCGCGTCAGTCCCTGCGGAGCGATGGCGGCCAGCCGCGCCGCCAGTTCGATGGACGGCTCGCTGCCCAGGCCCAGCAGGGTGGTGTGGGCCACCTTGTCCAGTTGCGCCCGCACGGCCGCGTCCAGCCTGGGGTGGCGGTGCCCGTGTACGTTGGTCCACAGCGAGGACACGCCGTCCAGGTAGGACACGCCGTCGGTGTCGATGAGCCGGTTGCCCTCGGCGGCGGCGATGATCAGCGGGTCGGCGGCCAGCCAGTCGCGCATCTGGGTGAAGGGATGCCACACGTGGGCCTTGTCCAGCGCGCGCAGCCGCCGGGTGGCGTCGGTGGAGGGGACGATGGCCCCCTCGGACATGCCGTTTTCCGTACCCTGTCCGCTCATGCCCGCGCCTCCCCGCCGTCAGGCCCGGCGGCCGTCCCGCCGGGCGCGGCAACGCCGCCCACGCCCAGCGCGGCCAGCATCTCCATGTCGTCGCAAAGGGCGCGGCCCGCCGTGGTCAGGTAGTTGCCCACCATCAGGCCGTTGGCCCCGGCCGCGAACACCCACGACTGCCACGGGCCCAGGGTGGTTTCCCGCCCGCCGCACACCAGGACGTCACGCTCCGGGTGCAGCAGGCGGAATATGGCGATGGCCCGCAACGCCTCCATGGGCGGCAACGGACTGCGGTGGCCCAGCCGTGTGCCCGGAATGGGATGCAGAAAGTTCAGCGGTATGGAATCCACGTTCAGTTCACGCAGGGTCAGAGCCAGTTCCACGCGGTGTTCCCACGTTTCGCCAAGGCCCAGGATGCCGCCGCAACAGGTGCGCAACCCCGCCCGGGCGGCCTCGCGCACGGTGGCGACATCGTCGTCGTAGGAGTGCGTGGTACATACCTGCGGGAAAAAACTTCTGGCCGTTTCCAGATTGTGGTGGTAGCTGGAAATGCCTGCGTCCTTCAGGCGGCGCGCTCGTTCTCCCCGTCCGTCCGGTCCTTTCGATGCGGCGGACCCCGTGGCGAGCTGCCCCAGGGAGGCGCATAGGCCGATGTCCACCCGTTCGCGCAACAGGCGCGCCGCATGGCAGACCGCGTCGAATTCACGCTCCGAAAGGGCGTTGCCGCTGGTCACGATGCCGAAACGGCGCACGCCCGCGCGGGCCAGTTCCTCCGCATGGCGCAGCAGTGCGTCGGGGCCGAGCAGCCCATGCACCGGAGCGCCCGTGTCGTGGTGCGACGACTGGGCGCAGAAGGCGCAGTCCTCGCCGCAGCGGCCCGACTTTGCGTTGACGATGCCGCAGGTGGTCGCCAGCGGTCCCTTGCGGGCCGAACGCACGGCCTGCGCCACGGCCAGGATGTCCAGGATGTCGGACGCGGGCAGCCGCGCCACGGCCAGCGCCTCCTCTCCGGTGATGCCGGACGGGGAGCCTTTGGCCGCGTGGGCGCGGCTTGGCGATGCGCAAGAAGTCTCCGTTCCGGGGGGAATGGTGTCCGAAAGGCGCGCGCGCAAACGTTCCAGCAGGGGGTTCATGTACCGGTAGCGCTCCTGTTGAATGGCAGTTCAGGGCGAGTAGCGGGCGTGTTCCTTTTTGTCAACCAAGCAATTGCCTGATGGTTTACAATCGCCGTGGACACTGACAGGACGACCACGAAGGGGCGTGTGTTCGCCATGTTGCGCGAAGCGGGCGGCAACTGGCGATCGGGAGAGGAACTTTCGCGGCTGCTCGGCGTGAGCCGGGCCGCCGTGGCCAAGCACGTGCGGGCGCTGCGCGCGGAAGGGCACCAGATCGAGGCCATGACCCGCCGGGGCTACCGGCTGCTGGCCGAGGCCGACGTGCTCACCGTGGCCGCCGTCCGGCAGGGGCTGCGCACCGGCTGTTTCGGCCGGGGCGATTTCGTCCTGCACGGCTCCACCGATTCCACTAACCGCGAGGCCGCGCTGCTGGCCCTTGGCGGGGCGCCCGAAGGCGTCGTGGTGGCGGCTTCCGAACAGACCGCCGGGCGCGGGCGCGCCGGGCGGGCCTGGGCATCGCCCGCCGGGGTGGGGGTGTACGTCTCGCTGGTGCTGCGGCCGCGCCTTGCCCCGCAGGCCGCGCCGCTGGTCACCCTGATGACCGCCGTGGCCGTGGCCGAGGCGGTGGCCGAGGTCACCGGCCTTGCCCCGCGCGCCAAATGGCCCAACGACGTGCTGCTGCACGGCCGCAAGGTGTCGGGCAACCTGACCGAGGTGGCGCTGGTGGCCGACACGGTGTCCCACGTGGTCACCGGCGCGGGCATCAACGTGAACACCAGCGCCGGGGACCTGCCCGAAGAACTGCGCGCCACGGCCACCTCGCTGGCGGCGGAACTGGGCCGCCCGGTATCGCGGGTGGACGTGCTGCGCGCCTTCCTGGAGCGGGCGGAACACTGGTACGCCGCCCTGCGCGAGGGCGACCCCGGCCCGGTCATCGCCCGCTGGAAGGAGCTTTCCGCCATCGTGGGCACCCCCCTGCGGGTGGGCACGCCCCACGGCGTGGTGGAAGGGCTGGTGGCCGACGTGGACCCCGACGGCCTGCTGCGCCTGGTGGACGCCCAGGGCCACGAACATCGCCTGCATGCGGGCGACGTCATTGACAGCAGGCCGTAAGCGCCTATCTCTTCGTGGCCGCGCCCGGCAGGTGTGACGCACCGGCGCCGGGCGCGGCGGCGCGCCTTCCCGTCGGCCCCCGGTTTTCCGGTGCGGCCACGGGATTCGCGCGTCCGGCCACGGGCACGGCCAGCACGCCGCATCCCCTGGCCCGCGCCGGATCATGCCTGCGGGCGGGTGCGACGCCCACCACCGAACCGAACGGACGGCACGAGATGTCGCAGCACGCGCGCCCGCAGGGCGACGACGCTTCCTATCGCGGCATCTGGCGGCTGACATGGCCCCAGATGCTGATGATGGTCTTCCATTTCCTCATCGGGTTCACCGACGTCTGGGTGGCGGGCCGCATCCAGCCGGAGGTGCAGGCCGCCATCGGCCTCGTCTCGCAGTGTCTGTTCTTTCTGCTGGTGGTGGCCGTGGCCGGTGCCAACGCCGGGGTTGCCGCCATCAGCCAGGCGCTGGGGGCGGGCCTGCTGCCGCGCGCGCGCCGCTACGCGGGCATGGTGCTGGCGGGCGGGTGCACGGTGGGCGTGGGCATCATGCTGCTGGGCCTAGCCACCATCGAGCCCTTCCTGCGCCTGTTGCAGGTGCCCGAGCCCATCATGCCGGTGGCCTCCTACTTCTGGAAGGTGTACCTGCTGGGCCTGCCCGCCAACTACCTGTTCACCATCACCGGGGCGGTGTTCCGCGCCCGCAAGCGCATGATCGCGCCGCTGGTGTCCATGGTGGTGGTCTGCGCCGTCAACGCCGGGGCCACCCTGGGCTTCGGCCTCGGGCTGTGGGGCCTGCCCGCCTACGGGTATGCCGGGGTGGCCTGGGCCACCTTCGTCGCCATCATGATCGGGGCCGCGCTGAACGTGGGCATGCTGGTCCGCGACCGGGAACTGCTGCAACGCGCCTCGTTCCCTCCCCTGCGCTGGATGCGGCGCGGCGCGCCCTATCTCATCCGCGTGGCCGCGCCCGCCGCCGGGCTCCAGATCATGTGGAACCTCGGCTACCTGGTGCTGTTTTCCATCACCGCCTCGCTGCCCGCGGGCAGCGTGGCCGCCCTGGCGGGCATGACGGCGGGCATGCGCGTGGAATCGTTCATCTTCCTGCCAGCGCTGGCCTTCAACATGACCGCCTCGGTGCTGGTGGGCCATCTGCTGGGCGCGGGCCGCAAGCCGGAAGCCTTCCGGGTCAGCCTGCGCCTGCTGGGCATCGGCTGCGCCTCCATGAGCGTGTTCGCCGTGCTGCTCTGGCCCTGGACGGCCGACATCGCCGCCTGGCTGGCCCCGGAACCCGCCGTGGCCGTCCAGGTGGTCAGCTATCTGCGCTACAACCTCGTCTCCATCCCCTTCACCGTGGCCAGCATGACCCTTGGCGGGGTCATGACCGGCGCGGGCGCCACCCTGTATTCCTTCCTGGTGTACGGTTCGGCCACGTGGTTCGTGCGGCTGCCGCTGGCATGGGTCATGGGCCACGTGGTGTGGCGGGATGCGGCGGGGATATTCCTCGCCATGTTCGTTTCCCAGGTGTTCCAGTCTTCGGTCATGCTGTGGCTGTTCTGCACGCGTGACTGGAGCCGGTTCAGCATGATCCGGCGCAACGGCCGCAAGGCCGCGCCACAAGGAGTTGCCTCGCATGACCGACAGTGAGTTGACCCCCGGAGAGTTCCGGCCCGTCTCGCTCGACCGCATGGCCGAGTACCTCGACCTTTTCGCCCGCACGCCGCAGCGCGCGTCGGACTACAGTTTCACCAACGTCTGGGGCTGGGCCGAATACTACGGCCTGGAATGGACCTTTGCGCACGGGTTGTGCTGGCTGCGCCAGACCAGGCCGGAACCCGTATGGTGGGCGCCCGTGGGGCCGTGGCTGGATGCGGACTGGAGCCGGTGCGCGCTGCTGGGCGCGGGCGCCCGGTTCATCCGCGTGCCCGAGTCGCTGGCCGCGCACTGGCAGCGGACCCTGGGCGACCGGGTGGCGCTGGCCGAGGCGCGCGGCCAGTGGGACTACCTGTATGCCGCGCAGGATCTGGCGGAACTGAAGGGCAACAGGTTCCACAAGAAGAAGAACCACGTGAACGGCTTTCTGAAGGCCTATCCGCACGAGTACCACCCCATGACGCCGGACTGCATCGAGGCGGTTCTGGACATGCAGGAGGAATGGTGCAAGTGGCGCGAGTGCGACGAATCGCACGCGCTGGTGGCGGAGAACACCGCCGTGCGCAGGGTGCTGGAGCACTGGGACAGGATTCCCGGGCTTTCCGGCGGGGCGCTGTACGTGGACGGGAAGATGATCGCCTACACCGTGGGCGAACGGCTGGACGACGAGACCCTGGTGGTGCACTTCGAGAAGGCCAAGCCGGAGTATCGCGGCGTGTACCAGGCCATCAACAACCTGTACGCGCGCGAGCACGCCATGAGCTTCCGGTACATCAACCGCGAGCAGGACCTGGACGACATGGGCCTGCGGCAGGCCAAGGAAAGCTACAATCCCGTGGGCTTTTTGAAGAAGTTCGCGGTGGACGTGGCCCCGGCCTAGGACGGAGTCTTTCGTGCGCCTCCGGCGTCCCCCGCACCCCCGGCATGCGGCGGTGCCCGGATTCCGCATGGCCGCGCCAACCCCGCCCGTGGTTTGACACCCCGCCGCCGAAGGCAGTAGAAGGGCGCGGCGTCCGCCGCCCCTGCGGGGCGCGCCATCCGCCCCCCGTGGGGAAACTTCAGGAGGTTTCCATGTCCGATGCCATCCGCGAAAGGGTGCAGGCCGCCCTCGACAAGGTCCGTCCCTATCTCCAAGGCGACGGAGGCGACGTCGAACTGGTGGACATCACCGCCGACGGCGTGGTCCGCGTGCGCCTGACCGGCGCGTGCAAGGGCTGTCCCATGTCGCAGCAGACCCTGAAGGGCGGCGTGGAACGCATGGTGTTGAAGGAAGTGCCCGAGGTGAAGTGCGTCGAGGCCGTGTAGCCTCCGCGCCGCGCTCCCGTTCCTTTCGTCTTCCCGGCCGCGCGTGCGGCATCCCACGCCATCAACGATACCCGAAGAACGGGGAGAACATCATGACCAAGGTCGTCACGCGCTTCGCGCCGAGCCCCACCGGGCACCTGCACATCGGCGGGGCGCGCACCGCCATCTTCAACTGGCTGCTGGCCCGCCACTTCGGCGGCACCTTTCTGCTGCGCATCGAGGACACCGACCAGGAGCGCTCGCTGCAGGAGTACACCGACTCCATCCTGGCCTCCATGCGCTGGCTGGGCCTGGACTGGGACGGCGAGCCCATCTACCAGAGCAGGCGCTTCGACATCTACAACGGCTACATCGACCGCATGCTGGAAACCGGCCACGCCTACTGGTGCGAATGTTCGCCCGAAGAGGTGGAGCAGATGCGCGAAACGGCGCGGGCGCGCGGCCTGAAGCCCAAGTACGACGGGCGCTGCCGCGAGCGGGGCCTTGGCCCCGGCCCCGGCCGGGTGGTGCGGCTGAAGGCCCCGCTGACCGGCCGCGTGGTGTTCGAGGACGTGGTGAAGGGCGCCCTGGCCTTCGACGCGGCGGAACTGGACGACATGGTGCTGCGCCGGGCCGACGGCACGCCCACCTACAACATGGCCGTGGTGGTGGACGACGCCGCCATGGGCGTCACCCACGTGCTGCGCGGCGACGACCACGTGTCCAACACGCCCAAGCAGGTGCTGATCTACCAGGCCCTGGGGCTGCCGTTGCCGGTGTTCGGCCACGTGCCCATGATCCTTGGTCCGGACAAGAAGAAGCTGTCCAAGCGCCACGGCGCGCGCGCGGTCATCGAGTACGAGCAGGACGGCCTGCTGCCCCAGGCGCTGGTGAACTATCTGGTGCGCCTAGGCTGGTCGTTCGGCGATCAGGAAATCTTCGCGCTGCCGGAACTGGTGGAAAAGTTCACCACCGACAACCTGAACAGCGCCCCCGCCGCCTTCGACCCGGACAAGTTGCAGTGGCTGAACGCCCACTACCTGCGCGAGACCCCGGTGGACGAACTGGCCCGCCTGGCCGCGCCCTTCGTGAAGGCGGAAGGCTTCGACGCGGCCCCGGAACGGCTGGCCGCGCTGGCGCCCCTGTTCCGCGAGCGCGCCTCGAACCTGGCCGACCTCGCCAAGGTGATGCGCTTCATGCTGGTGGACGCCGCCGCGCTGGACCACGACCCCGCCGCCGTGGCCAAGGCCCTGACCGCCGAGGGCAAGGCCCACGTGGCGGCCCTGCGCGGGCTGCTGGAAAAGGCCGAGCCCTTCGACAAGGCCGCGCTGGAAAAGGTGGTGCACGACTATGTGGAGCAGGGCGGCCTGAAGTTCAAGCAGGTGGGGCCGCCGCTGCGTGTGGCCCTGGCGGGCTCGCTGGGCGGCCCCGGCCTGCCCGAGATCATGGAAGTGCTGGGCCGGGCCGAAACCCTGGCCAGGCTCGACCGGGCGGCAACGCTGGGCTAGAAACCCGCCGCACCGGCAATGAAATCGCGCCTGCAACGGGGCCGGAAGCGACAGCTTCCGGCCCCTCTTCATTGCCGTTCCCGGCCGGGGTGCGATGAATCCGGTACATCGTCATTTGCTTGTTGACACCGCCATTTGCTCGCCGATAAAGTATATGACCATCAATGTTGTCGGCCGCCATCGGGGATCGTGACGCGGCGGGCGCATGCGCAACGGGGTCCGAGTGGCCCCGTGTTGCCGGGACAGTGCCGGGGGGACCATGTATTCGGGGATTACGGTGGACCTGTCGGACATGCTGTTGTCCATTTCGGAGGCGCTCGACCTTGCGAGCCCTTCGTTGTCGCAGCATCAGTTGCGGGTCGCCTTCGTGGCATGGGAACTGGCGGAGGCGCTGGACCTGCCGCAGAAGGACAAGGAAACGCTGTTCATCGCATCGCTGCTGCACGACGTGGGCGCGCTGTCGCCGGAAGACAAGCTGGACGTGCGCGCCTCGCGCGTGGAGAACATGGACGAGCACTGCGCCGTGGGCGCGGGGCTGCTGGCCCAGGGGCCGGGCCTGGCCGAGGCCGCCGAGGTGGTGCGCCTGCATCACGCCACCCTGCCGGAGTTGGAGGCGCACGGCCCGGATCCGCGCGTGGGCCTGCTGGCCCAGATCGTCCTGCTTGCCGACACGCTGGAACGGTCCATGGACCGGCGCATCTACGTGCTGCACCAGCACGACGACCTCACCGCCGGAATCCGCCGCATGTCGGGCTGCGCCATCGACCGCCGGGTGGTGGAAGCCTTCTTGCTGGTTTCCGGCCGCGACGAGTTCTGGCTGAATCTCGTCTCGCCGCGCCTGTTCGCCTTTCTCAGCGAGCGCAACCCCTGCCGCCGCCTGCAACTGGACCTGGACGGCGTGCGCATGTGGTCGCTGCTGGTGCGCGAGATCATCGACTTCCGCTCCCCGTTTACCGCCACCCATTCCGCCGGGGTTTCCGCCTCGGCCGGGGCGCTGGCGCGGGCCTTCGGCCTGCCCGAGCCCGAGGCGCGCCTGCTGGAGATCGCGGGCAACCTGCACGACCTCGGCAAGATGGTGGTGCCCAACGCCATTCTGGAAAAGGCGGGTCCCCTGTCCGACGAGGAATTCGCGGTCATGCGCCAGCACACCTACCACACCTACCTGGTGCTCAATTCCATGAAGGGGCTTGGCGGCATCGCCGAATGGGCGGCCTTCCACCACGAGAAGCTCGACGGCTCGGGCTATCCCTTCCGCATCGGGGCGGGCGGACTGAGCATCGGCTCGCGGATCATGGCCGTGGCGGACATGTGCACCGCCCTGGCCGAGGACCGGCCCTACCGGGCGGGCATGCGCCGCGACGAGATCGTCGACGTGCTGCGCGACGGCGTACGCCGGGGCCTGCTGGACAAGGCGGTGGTGGCCACGCTGGAATCGCGGCGCGACGAGATCATCGACATTTCGGCGGCGGCGCAGGGCAAGGCGCGCAGCAAGTTCACCCGTCACATCGGGCGCTGAGGCGGCAGCGGGCCGCGCCGCCGTACGGGGCCTTCGGCACTGGCGCCGTTCCGCATGGATGGCGCACGGCCGCGACCATCGGCAGAACGCAGGAAGGGGACGCCGCAAGGCGTCCCCTTTCGCTGCATGCGCGCGGAGCGGCGCGCGGCCGCCCGGCAATCCGGCGCCGGTCCCGGCGCTACTGCACCGGGTAGCCGCCGTTGCGGCGGTCATCGCCCCCGTCGCCGTCATCCTCGTCGCCATCATCCTCGTCGTCCTCGTCGCCGAGGTCGTCGTTGCCGGAATCCTCGTCGTCCAGCAGGGCGGACAGGATGTCCTCGTCCAGATCGTCGTCGTCATCCTCGTCGTCGTCCTCGTCCTCACCGTGGGCGGCGGCGCGGGAAGCGCAGGCGCGGTCCATGTCCAGCAGGGGGCCGTCGTCGCGGGTCAGGCTGCCGGCCGGATCGGAGGCGAAGCCGTCGCCTTCGTCGTCACGGGTGAACATGCGCCAGGTCACGCTGCCGTCGTCGTGCTGTTCCGAGGACACGCGCAGGATGGGGGTTTCCTTCCAGATGTAGATCATGGTGTCGTCGGGCCATATCTCGCAGCGCATGTGCGCCGCGATGTCATGTGCGCCGATGGCGCCGGGGTCCTCGCCCAGTTCCTCGAGTTGCTCGCGCAGCAGTTCCTCGACGCGGGCCGCCACCTTGCTGCCGTATTTCATGGAATGGTCTCCTGTGGATGGGGCGCGGGCGCCCGTGGTCGTCCTTGGCTTGCCGTCGCTTACCGCACCCCGCGCACGGCCGCAACAGGGATGCGCGGGCCGATCCCGGCCAGCCACGACCAGTCATGGCCGGTCACGACCAGTCACGGCCGGTTCCGGTCGGTCCCGGCTACCGGTTGCGGATGCTGCCCGTTCTTGCCCGGCGGGCCGACGTGGCCTATGCTGTGGCGCATCCGCCCGACATCGCCGACATCGCCCGACAACAACCAGAGGTACGCCAGTGACCCAGCAGAACCGCCGCATCATCGAACGCCTGCCCCTTTTCGACGGGCTTTCCGACGCCCAGTTGGAAGGGCTTGCGGGCATCGTGGTGGACCGCCGCGTGGACAAGGGCCAGATGATCTTCTTCGAATCGTCCCCGGCGGAAGGCTTCTACGTGGTGGCCGAGGGCCGCGTGAAGATATTCAAGACCGCGCCCGACGGGCGCGAGGCCGTGATGCACGTGATGGGCCCCGGCGAGACCTTCGGCGAGGTGGCGGTGTTCCAGGGCGGCACCTTTCCCGCCCACGCCATGGCCGTGGAGAATGCGCGCGTGCTGTTTTTGCCGCGCAAGGGCCTGGTGGACCGCATCACCCGCGACCCCACCCTGGCCATGAACATGCTGGCCGCGCTGTCGCGCAAGCTGCGCGTGTTCACCACCAAGGTGGAATCCCTGACCCTGCACGAGACGCCGCAGCGCCTTGCCGCCTACCTGCTGCACGCCAGCGAACTGAAGGGCGACGCGGACACCTTCCGGCTGGACATGGCCAAGGGAGTGCTGGCGGGCATGCTGGGCACCGCGCGCGAGACGCTTTCGCGCTGCCTCGGAAAGCTGGCCGAACGGGGGGCCGTTTCCGTGGACGGGCGCGAGGTGACCATCGTGGACCGCGACTATCTCCAGGCGTTGGCCGACGGAGACGAGACGCTCTGACGACGGCGGCGTGAAGCTACGCGCCGCGCCGCACGGCGGGCAGCAGCACCGTGAAGCGGCACCACAGGCCCGGCTGCGATTCCACCATGATGTGCCCGCCGTGGTTGCGGCTGACGATGAAGTACGACACCGAAAGGCCCAGTCCCGTGCCTTCGCCGGGCGGCTTGGTGGTGAAGAACGGCTCGAACGCCCGTACCCGCGTCCTCTCGTCCATGCCCGGCCCGTTGTCCTCCACTTCCACCCGCACGTAGTCGGCGTCGGCCCCCGGAGCGGCGGGCTCCCCGCTTCCATCGCTCCTTCCGGCCCCGTCGGGCAGACCGGGCAGGCCGGGCACGCCGCGTTGCGTGCCCACGCGCAGGATGATGCGCGGCTTTTCCCTCTGCGGGTAGGTCTTCCGCGAGATGGCCTGCGAGGCGTTCTTCAGCAGGTTGAACAGCACCTGTTCGATCTCGGTGGGGGCGCATTCCGCCCTGGGCGTGCCGGGCGCGTACTCCCGGATGATCCGGATGTTGCGGAAGTCGTGGCGTTTCTTGAGGTCGTAGTCGTTTTCGGCCAGTTCCACAGCCCGGTCCAGCAGCACCGACAGGTCGCATTCGCTGCGCTCGGCGTCGCTGCGCCGGGCGAAATCCAGCATGTGCCGCACGATGTCCGCGGCGCGGGCGCAGGCCTCGCGGATGTTGGTCACCAGTTTGGCCAGCCCGCGCAGTTCGAAGTAGTGCCGCACGCGCTCCAGGTCCACGCCCGCCATCAGTGCGGCGGCCTCGTTGTCCGGCACGCCGGGGGCAAGGCGGCGTTGCAGGTTCTGCGCCGACTGGGTGATGGCCGACAGGGGGTTGTTGATCTCGTGCGCCATGCCCGCGGCCACGCCCCCCACGGACATCATCTTTTCCGTCTGCACCATGATCTCGCGCAGCTTCTTCTGCTCGGTCACGTCGCGGATGATGGCGATGAGCCACGGTTCCCCCCGCAGGGTGAACCGGCTGAGGGAAATCTCGCAGTCGAAGGGGGCGCCGTCCGCGCGCAGGTGCGTCCATTCGAAGAACTGCGGCTCGCCAGCCAGGGCCTTGGCCAGGCGCATCTCCTCCACCAGCCGGGTGTCTCCGGAGCGGGGCTGCTCCGGCGGCGAAAGGTCGCGCGGGGCCATGGAGGTCAACTGGTCCAGGGGCCTGCCGAACAGCTCGCAGGCCCGGCGGTTGGCGTCGCGCACCAGGCCGTCGCGGATCAGGAAGATGGCGTCGTTGGCCGCCTCGAACAGCGCCCGGTACTTGCGCTCGCTCTCGCGCAACTCCTCTTCGGCGCGCAGCCGTTCCGACACGTCGCGCGCGATGCACGAGACGTAGGGCTGTCCGCCGATGTCGTGGCGCTTCAGGGCCAGTTCCAGCCACAGGCCGCCCCCCTGCGAGGGCTGGCGGATCAGGCGGCGCTCTTCGCCGGTGGCCGTGGGGACGGCGTCGGCCATGTGCCATGCGCCGGTGCGCGGGCCGTCCTGCGGCGCGCCACCCTCCGCGCCGCCCTCCAGGCGCGGCTTCCACCCGGCCAGTTCGGGAAACGCCGCCGCCAGCGGGCGGCCGGTCAGGGCCTCCCACGGCAGCCCGGCGAAGCGGCAGGCCGCGCCGTTGGCGTCCAGCACCACCAGGGTATCGGCGTCCAGCAGCAGCACCCCGTCGCCCGCGCTTTCCAGCAGGGCGCGGAACAGTTCCAGTTGCTGGAGGCGCTCCTTCAGTTCCGGGTAGTAGCTCTTGCGCGTGGAGGCCTGCCCGAGCCCGATGAGTTTTTCCCGCAGGTCGTCAGAGCGCTTCGGCATACAATGCTTCCAGTTCGCGCGCGTCGAGCGGGGCCGGATTGGTGGACAGGCAGGGATCGTCCAGCGCCAGGCGCGCCAGTTCCGCCAGTTGTCCCCGGGTGACCCCGTACTGGGCGAGCCCCTTGTCGAACCCGGCCCGGCGGCGCATGTCGCCAAGCCGGGCGAACAGGGCGTCGCGCACCTCGTCGTCCGGGGCGGCGAGGGGCCCGCCCGCGCCCGGCGTACCGTCCCCACCCAGCGCCTTGGCCACGCCCAGCGCTTCGGCCACGCGGCGGTAGCGCTGCGGGGCCGCCGTGAAGTTGCGTCGCACCACGAAGGGCAGCAGCAGGGCGTTGCATTCGCCGTGGGGCAGGTCCAGCAGGCCGCCCAGGCTGTGCGACAGGGCGTGCACCGCACCCAGGATGGCGTTGGAGAAGGCCAGCCCCGCGTTCATGCTGCCAAGGGCCATGCGCGCCCGGGCGTCCCTGTCGTGCAGGTCGTCCAGTACGTCGAACAGGGCTGTTCCGATGCCCCGGATGGCCTCAAGGGCGAACATGTCGGTGACGGGCGAATGGGCGTTGGAGGCGTAGGCCTCCACGGCGTGGGTCAGGGCGTCGAGCCCGGTGGCGGCGGTGAGGTCGCGCGGCTTGGTCAGGGTGGTCAGCGGGTCCACCAGGGCCACGTCGGGCACGTTGGCCTTGCTGACGATGGCGATCTTCACCTTGCGCGGCGTGTCGCGGATGATGGCGAACTGCGAGACGTCGGCGGAACTGCCCGCCGTGGTGGGCACGCAGACCAGCGGGGGCATGGGCTTGGGGATGGCGTCCACCCCCTCGTAGTCCAGGATGTGGCCGCCGTTGGCCACCACGATGCCGATGCCCTTGGCACAGTCCATGGGACTGCCGCCGCCCACGGCCACGATGGCGTCGCACCCTTCGGCGCGGAACACTTCGCTGCCCTGCATCACTTCGGTATCGCGGGGGTTTTCCGACACCCCCAGAAAGGTCGCGCAGGCAATGCCTTCGTCGCGCAGGGTGCGGACCACCGCCTCGGTATGTCCAGCCGCCGCCACGCCCTGGTCGGACACCACGAGGCATCGCGATGCGCCGAGGTTGCGGGCATGTCGGCCCGCCAGACCGGCCGCGCCGTAGCCGAACACGAATTCCGGCGCGACGAATTTACGCAGTTCGTAGTCGTTCATGGAACGCCCCCGATGCCGCCATGCGACGGCCCTTCCCCTGAAGGACGCCGCCAGTGTTTCCCCGTATCGCACTGTATGCAAGGCGGGGCCGTTTCGTCATCCTTTTTGTGACCGGGGTTTACCAACGCGCGGAACGGCGCGCGGCCCGCGTTGCGGGCCGTGCGTCGTGGGCAGGAGGTCTGGCGAAGTGCCGGGGCGTCAGGCCAGAGGTGTGGGCGCCGGGGCGCCCTGGCACGTCATGACCATTTCGTTCAGCGGCACGTTGGTGCCGGAAAGCTCGCGGGCTTTGGCCAGGGCTGCGGTGAGTCCACGGCAGCAGGGCACTTCCATGCGCAGCACGGTCATGGACCGGATGCCGCTGGTGGCCAGGATGTCGGCCAGGCGCTGGGCGTAGGCGTCGGTGTCGTCGAACTTGGGACAGCCGATGAGCACCACCTTGCCCCTGGCGAAGTGGCTGTGGAACAGGGGCGAGGCCGCCGCCGCGCAGTCCGCCGCCACCAGCACGTCGGCGTCCTTCAGGTAGGGGGCCGTGGGCGGCACCAGGCGGATCTTCAGCGGCCAGTGGCCGGGGCCGGACACCGGGCCTTGGGCCACGCCGAATACGGGCGCGTCGGCCTTGGCGAAGCTGCGGATCATGGAACCGGGGCAACCGCCATGGCCGCCGCCATGACCGTGTCCGTGACCATGACCATGACCGTGTCCGTGCCCGGCCTGTCCGGCCTGTTCTGCCTGTTCTGCCCGTTCTGTTTGACGGGCAAGGCCGTAGTGCCCGTGCACGCCGTGCCCGTCGGGCCTGCCGTGGGGGGCGTGATGGTCGCCGGAGCGGGGCTGCGCGCCGTCGCGCGTGCGCACGTGCTCCATGGCCGCTTCCTCGTCGAAGGGCACGGCCTCGCGCTGGATGATGCGCAGCGCGCCCTGCGGGCAACTGCCGATGCACGCGCCGAGGCCGTCGCAGAAGCTGTCGGAAACGATCTTGGCCTTGCCGTCCACGATGGCGATGGCGCCTTCGGCACAGTCCAGCACGCACGCGCCGCAGCCGTCGCAACGTTCCTCGTCGATTTCCAGGATGTTCCGGGTGGTGTTCATGTCTGTGGTCCTTGTCCGCGGGTCGGAGCGCGGGCGGTGGCCCCCCGCCGGTTGCCGGTCGCGGGGCTGGTCGGTGATGCCGGGCGTTGCGGCGGTCGTTGCGGCGGTCGTTGCGGTCGCTGCGGCCCCGTTGCCCCCGTGGTCTTCAGGTACGGGGATGCCGGAGCGGGGGAGGGGGAGGAGGCGGCCCGTGCCGCCCCCTCCATCTCTCGTTGTTCTCGTCGTTTCGGCGTGAGCCCGGTTTACCCCAGGATGGCCTTCAGGTCTTCGTCCGGGGTGGTGATGGGCTTGATGTTGTAGTTCTGCACCAGGAAGTTCAGCACGTTGGGGGTGATGAACGCGGGCAGTGACGGTCCGAGGCGGATGTCCTTGATACCGAGGGCCAGCAGCGTGAGCAGGATGACCACGGCCTTCTGCTCGTACCACGAGAGCACCAGCGACAGGGGCAGGTCGTTCACGCCGCACTCGAAGGCGCCAGCCAGGGCCACGGCGATCTGGATGGCCGAGTAGGCGTCGTTGCACTGGCCCACGTCCAGCAGGCGCGGAATGCCGCCGATGTCGCCCAGTTCCTTGTCGAAGAAGCGGAACTTGCCGCAGGCCAGCGTGAGCACCACGGTGTCCTTGGGGGTCTTTTCCACGAACTCGGTGTAGTAGTTGCGGCCGGGCTTGGCGCCGTCGCAGCCGCCCACCAGGAAGAAGTGGCGGATGGCGCCGGACTTCACCGCGTCGATGACCTGGCCGGCCACGCTCATGACGGTGTTGTGGCCGAAGCCCACCAGCACGTTCTTGCCGGGCGCGTCCTCGGTGAAGCCGGGCAGTTCCTGCGCCTTCCTGATCACGGCCGAGAAGTCGTAGTTCTCGCAGTGCACGAGGCCGGGCCAGCCCACGAGGCCGGTGGTGAACACGCGGTCCTTGTACGAATCCTGCGGCTTCTGGATGCAGTTGGTGGTGAACAGGATGGCGCCGGGGAAGGCCGGGAATTCCTTGTGCTGGTTCTGCCAGGCGGTGCCGAAGTGGCCGTAGAAGTGGGGGTACTTCTTCAGTTCCGGGTACCCGTGCGTGGGCAGCATTTCACCGTGGGTGTAGATGTCGATGCCCTTGCCTTCGGTCTGCTTCAGCAGTTCGTGCAGGTCGCGCAGGTCGTGGCCGGAAACCAGGATGCACTTGTTCTTGCGATGGCCCAGCGGCACCTGGGTGGGCACGGGGTGGCCGTAGGTGCCGGTGTTGCCCGCGTCCAGCAGTTCCATGGCGCGCAGGTTGGTCTTGCCGCATTCCAGGGCAAGTTCCACCCACTGGCCAAGGTCGCGCTGCACGCCGTCGTACCCGGCGGCCAGGCCCTTGAACAGGAAGGCGAACACTTCGGGATCGGTCTGGCCCAGCACGGCGGCGTGGTCGGCGTAGGCGGCCAGGCCCTTCATGCCGTAGAGCAGGGTCTGCTTCAGCGAGACGATGTCCGGGTCGCTCTTGTCGGCGGTGAGCGCGCCGATTTCGGCCTGGGCGCCCAGGCCGTCCAGGGTGGCGGCGGGCTGGAACGAGGCCGGGCCGGAGCTAACCGACACGCCCGCGCGGGCGGCCAGGGCGTTGCGGTGCTTGACGATCTCGTTGATGTACGCCTGGAAGCGGGCCGGGTCGAAGTTGACGTTGGTCAGCGTGGTGAACAGGGCCTTGGCCCCGTAGTGGTCGATGGCCGGGTCCACGATGCCTTTCTTGCGGGCTTCCAGCGCCACCAGGGCCAGGCCGCGCAGGGCGTAGACGGTCAGATCCTGCAGGGCGGCGACTTCGGGCTGCTTGCCGCACACGCCGATGGTGGTGCAGCCGGTACCCTTGGCGGTCTGTTCACACTGGTTGCAGAACATGGACATGGGGCTCTCCTTTTTCTGGGGTTCGTTCTTGTGGCCGGACTGACCAGACAGGCCGAACAGGCCTAAAATCTTCGAAAGGACCATGGGCTCGCTCCGTCGTGGTTGCGGTTCGGCGGGGCGGCGTCTCCGGATCGGCGCGTTTGACGCGTCTGGCGCGTCTAGCGCATCGGGCACATCCGGTACGCTCACATCGTTGCCGGGCCTTTTGCCCCGTCGTTGAGTGCACAATAGTCCGGGGGGCGGATGCGCGATGTGACGGGCATCAAAACCACGGGGAATTTCGCGCGGAATGCGATTTTTTTTTGTCCCGCCCTCGCCTTCCCGCACGAGGACGAGGGGTATCCCTTCCAGTATAGCAGGATGCGCCGCCGAAGGCAGTATTTTTTTGCCGCGACGCGGCAGCCGGGAGTGCCGGGCCGTCAGCGGACCGTCAGCCGGACCGCCCGCCGCCGTGTGTGCATCGCGTGCGCGGACAGCGGGGCGTCGCCAACCCCAAAACGGGAGAGATCACCGTGTGTGCATCGCGTGCGCGGACAGCGGACATGTGTCTATGTATCGGAGCGCTTCGGATAGAAAGTATCGATTTTACCGGAACTTGGCAGGTGGGCTATCCAGTGGCGAGCCACCGCGCGTGGCCGCAGCTTTCCCGCAGGAGGTCCCATGCCCGTTGCCCGTCTGGTTGCCGGAGTGGACGTGGGCTCCACCGCCGCCAAGGCCGTGGTGCTCGACGGCGACTCGCGCGCCGTGCTTGGCGTGGCCGTCACCCCCACCGGATGGAACCCCCGCGAAACCGGCGAGGCCGTGCTGCACGCCGCCCTGCGCGAGGCCGGAACCGGCATGGACCGCGTGGCCCGGGTGGTGGGCACCGGCTACGGCCGCATCTCGCTGCCCTTCCTGCACCGGGCCGTCACCGAAATCACCTGCCATGCGCGCGGGGCGCACCACCTAGCCCCCGCAACACGCACCGTGCTCGACGTGGGCGGCCAGGACAGCAAGGTGGTGGCCGTGGACGAGCGCGGCAATGTGCGCGACTTCGTCATGAACGACAAGTGCGCCGCCGGTACCGGCCGCTTTCTCCAGGTCATGACCGGCGTGCTCGACATGACCCTGAACGAACTGGGCGACGCCGCCCTGCGCGGCACCCCCGTGCCCCTCAACAGCATGTGCGCCGTGTTCGCCGAAACCGAAGTCATCGGGCTCATCGCCCAGGGGGTCTCCAAGGACGACCTGGCCGCCTCCATCGTGGCCTCCGTGGCCCGCCGCCTCAAGGCCCTCACCGGGCGCGTGCCCCTGGTGCCCGGCTGCGCCTTCACCGGCGGGCTCGCTACCAACCCCGCTTTCGCCCGCATCTTTTCCGACACCCTCGGCCTTGCCGTCACCGTCTCCCGCATGCCCCAGGCCACCGGCGCCCTCGGCGCCGCCCTCATCGCCGCGCATGACATCACTCATGGCGGGGCGGCGGGGTAGTTGTCTGTAACACTTTGACGGGGGGAAGGGGGGCCCCTTCCCCCCGGACCCCCATCCCCTTCCCCCCAAACTTTTCAATTGTGGGGTGTTGCGCGTGATGGTCGGTCCTGCTGGTCGAAGCGGGAATGCTGGAATGTTTTGGGCAATGAGGTGCCCTGATTGAAAAGTTTTGGGGGGAGGGGTCCGGGGAGGGAGACCTTTTCCAAAAGGTCCCCTCCCCGGTCTCTCTTAATCCCGTAACTCATTAAGGAGCAGGCACAT
>NZ_JBAIYT010000014.1:0-95000 GCF_036763125.1 Nitratidesulfovibrio sp. 1201_IL3209 | reverse complement strand
AGGCTGCTCGCTCGCGGGCCAGAGGGTATCGGAACGTAACAACCTTCATCACCATGATCTACCTGATCGGAGCGCCCATCACCCAACTCTTGGAGGCGTGAATTCCACAGCTAACGTCGAAGACCCATTTAGGGTTGTTAGCCTGCTGAGGTCGCTTGGGGGTGCGCTAGTGCCATTCTCGTTTTTTATTTTTAATATCAGCATGATGTGATTTTTTCCAAATGTCCAGATGTCTAATGCTGGCTGGACATTTTTTGGAGAGTTACCCCGTCTCATCAAACGATTATTCCCTGCCGTAGGGAAGGAGGATGAGATGGTTTTGACTTTTGACTGGATGAGTTCCGGGCTACCCTCTTGGTTTCCTCGCACCGAGGTAGGCAAGCTCACCTGCGGGATTGTTCACCCCAAGACCTTGGCTAACCTCGATAGCCTCGGAAAAGGTCCGTCTCGACGTTGTCTGATTGGGAAGCGTGTCTTCTATGAACGGGACTCCTTCATGGAGTGGTTCGTGAGTCGTGTGAAGGTGCCTGAACCAAAATCCAACCGGGTTGCTGATCGTGCAGCCCGGAGTCGAAGCACGGAGGTGCTCGGCTATCTTACGGATGGCTTTGGGGCACGCTAGGGTAATCCCTAAGGTTGGCCGCGTTGCTCCTGTCCACGCTTTGGTGTGGCGCGGTCAATTACACCTTCACACCTAAGTCCATGGAGATAGGTCATGTATACAAATGAGAGCGAGTACACGCCGACTGATGTCAATCTGCTGGGGCGTGAATACAGCACGGAGCAGGATGCTGTGCAGCAGCTCCCGATCCTGGAGTATTTGGCACGGGAAACGGTCGAGATCACTCTTTGCAAGAACCCAAAAGCTGCCTTTGAGCACTTGAAAATCCCCTTCCCGAATGAGGAATTTACGGTTGTTCTCGATCAGAGTCTAGCGACCTATGGGACATGGAGGCATTTCAAAAAACGCCTGCGTGGGAATAGTCTGACCGATTTGGTGACGTTACATTTAGGCTTAGACCCTATCCGTGGATTTTTCAGAATTGCCGTCTGGTTGAACATCGACACGAGCCCTGAGGCGCGCTTTTTTCAGGGCTGCGACCCCGGCTGGTATGAGTGCCGATCCGGTGTCGAAGCTAAGGATTTTGAAAGGGCTACGAAGAGTTACCCTTACTACGCGTTGAATAATGCAAAAGGATTACGCTACCCTTATACAAACGAAGATGGAACGTTGCGGTGGGGAGTTGTTAAATTCTTTGATAAAAAAGGAACGGCATTTAAACTGCCGCTTATCAAGTGCTATAGTAGTGATGGGTACAATATCCTTCGGTGTGGGTGGATGTGGCGTGTCGTTCAAAGTCCATTTCCCCTATTCAATCTGCATGGCCTTATTGCTAGTTCTGGGCAGGCAGTGCTTTGCGCCATGGACGAAGAAACAGCTTCTCAGATATCATTGGATCATAGGTGGCTCGTTAAGAGTGGCGTAGTTCCTACCGCTTGGCCTGGAGGGCGGAAGGGGATCGCCTGCACTGACTGGAGCGCGTTGAAGGGGCGCGAAGTGCTCTTACTCCCGTCTTATGCAGCGGATGGTTACCGTCAGATATATGAAGCCAGTCGAGCCATTCAGAAAGCCGGGGCAGGGCAGGTTCGGATTCTGTCACGAGCACCTCAATGGGAATTTCGTGGTGAAACGGAGCGTCTTGCCCATGACCTCGCGTTTTGGAATGATCCGGTTCGAAGGCTTTCTCCCAGTGCCTTTTGCGAAGAGGCTGAGCGCCTCTTTGGGCTGAATCTTGATGGCCAAGTGGAGACTGCATTCCAAAGCAAGTCCTTGGAGGCGCTGCTGGCGATGCCTGATGAGCCACGGCCATACGTGCTCAAGCCAGTTATGCTGAGCCCCGGCTTGATGATGCTGGTGGCGGGAACGGGGGTTGGGAAGACCTGGGTCGCGTTAGCAGTTGCACTTGCCGTGTGGAAGGGGACTTCTGCGCTAGGCGGGAAGTGGACAGCTTCCCGCACACGGAATGTGCTCTACCTTGATGGTGAGATGGGTGAGAGTGCGTGCAGGGAGCGCTTGAAGGCCTTGGGTCAAGCTCAGGGCCGTACGGTAGACGAAGAAACCGGGGGAAAGCGGTTCGAACTGCTTTCAACCATGACAGAAGGCAATGCCTTGCCTGACCTTGGTACTGAGGAAGGCGGCGAGGCCCTGCTGGGCTGGATCGACAAGCGGTTTCCGGATGTCGAGTTCATCGTGTTCGATAATCTGTCGACCTTGGCCCCGACGGCATGCGGCAACAGCACTGAGTGCCAGGAGGCATTTCGTGCGTTGCTCAAGACGTTGAAGGCTCGGGGGATTTCCTGCCTGATTGTGCAGCATACCTCGAAAACGGGAGACCAGCGTGGCAGCAACGCCAAACTCGACATACTGGATGCCGTGGTGAAGCTTGATAGGCCCAGTAAAAAGGGCACCGCCGAGAAGACCACGACGATCTCCGTCACGTACGAAAAATGCCGTAACGCGTTCGGTAGTGATATTGAGCCGTTCACAGTGGAACTATCGCCTCCGGACGGGCTGCTAGCCACCTCGGCCTGCGAAGGTCAGACAAAAAAAAGTGCCCCGGATGTGGGTGGCCTCCAGCCTGCTTGGCTTGAGGATGCCAAGCGCATGAAGCACGCCGGCATGGGTTTCCGGGAAATTGCTCAGGAACTTGTCAAATTACACGGCAGTGCCCCTAGCCACGAAACAATTAGGAAAAGGCTAAAATAATTGGACGAATAGCTGCAGGGGGAGGCGCTTGCCTCCCCCTGTTTTCATGTATGGCTCTCGCCTTCAGGCAGCGCCAACGGTTCGTCATCGCAATCGTTCGTTTTCGTGGTGCCTGTCTCCGACAATATGGCAGCAGCGAACACGCCAGCGACACCGGCTAGGCAGCCGCCAAGAAACACCCAGGCCCTGTTCATTCCCTTGTCCTTGGACTCGTGCTCAGTCATCGATGCTCTCCTTGACGACGTTAAGTACCGCGATGGCTATGGCGATGATTGATCCCCAGCTTATGCCCATATTCTTCTCCTCGGGGTGCGGACCTTGGGGCAGTCCGCGAAGAGGACGCATTCCGCAGGCGGCAGAAGGCATTTCTTCCACGGCCAGAACCGGCACAGGTACATCCAACGCATACGACCTCCTTGTCGGGGTGTTGAAAGAGAACGGGGAGGCGTGGTGCCTCCCCGTTGTTCGTTGCCGGTGTTTTTCGTCGTTGCATCATGTCGCGCGCCTTCCGACCAGCGCGCCTTGGAGCAGGCCGAACATCGCCGGGGCAAGTTCGGCCATGGTGTTGATCGTCCGGTGCCGTCCCGGCAGGTGCTGCAGGATGTTCACCGCGCCGATGCCTATGGCGTAGACCTCGAACCCCAGCCGTTCGGCGTGCCGGATGGCTTCCAGGGCACATGTCGGCGTATCGGGGTCGCCATCGGTCAGCAGCAGGATGAGCTTGCGGGCCTCACGCAGGGGCAACATTTCCTGCATTACCCACCACAGGGACTCGGCCAGGGGGGTGGTCCCCACGGCTGCCACCTTCAGTCTCGAATGTGCCCGCTGTCCGTGCCGCACCAGGCGGCCCACCGTTTTCTGTTCTGTTGACGCCGGGTCATGGCTGGCCGGAAAGGCGGTGATGGCCACGTTGATGCCGATGGTCTCAAGGGCCGAGGCCACGGCATGACAGGCCGTGCTGGCCAGCCGGATGCTCGTAGTCATGGACCCGGAGCAGTCGAGTAGCAGATGCACGGCGGTGTTGATGCCGACGCGCGTTCCCTTGCGCATGAAGACACGGGCGTCATCCGTGGCGATGCGGTGGAGCCTGCGCGGGTCGAGTCTCCCGCTCCGTGCTCCGTGGGTCCGGCTGATGGTCGCAGCCTGCAACAGGCCATGAAGCCGCGTCCGCAGGGCCGTCGATGCCCGTTTGGCCTCGGCGATATCGTTAGGGTGCAGGTCCCAGCTTACCTTGTGGGTGACGGTGGCCACGTTCACGGGCACTCCATCGCTGGCGGGTGCCTCACGCTTCAGAGCCTCCCCAAGGATTGCCCCGAACTCCTGCGGAAGTTCGTCCTCCTGGGCGTGCAGCAGGTTCCGTATCCGTTCCCACGGTGATGCCGTGGGCTGGTTGCCATTGCCAGCCTCACCCTCCGGGGCGTCCCCAGTTTGATTGGCGTCCGGATTCCTACCTGACGCGGGTGGCGGCGTTTGCGCGGCCTTGCCCAGTTCCGCGACGATGGCCCGCGCATGGGCAATGGCCTCGGCAGTGGATGCGCACGAGGTGCGTACCGCTTCTCCAGCGCAGCTCATGCGGGTAAGCAGGCCCGGACAGAGGTTATCGAGATGTGCCGCGATGGTGTCGCGCCGTTTTCCGATGGCCGGGACGTCCCACGCCCGAACCGTGAGCAGCAGCCAGTTCAGGAACTGGGCTGCTGGATCGTCCGTTGTCCCTGTCGCCATGCCGCCGAAGAAGTGTTCGATGAGCCAGTCGAAGTTTCCCCGGCAGCCCGGAAAGGCGGCGACCAGACGGTTTTCTACCCTCCAGTCCTCGATGATGTTCCAGACATGGTGCTCAAGTGGGGTAAGGTTCGCGGCCTTCAGCACCACGAAGTCGGTATCCCGCAGGTGGGCGGCCTCATGGTCGATGTAGCCACGGGCCAGTGCGAGGAAGGTGTCGGGCACGTCCACCGGCAGTGCGGGAAGATGGATGGTCGTGCCGTCCGTGTAGGCCTCCGTGCCCCCGATGGTCACGGTGACGCCGTATTTCCTGCCGAGCACGCTCGCCACCAGCGGCAGCGAGCGCATCACGGCGCGTGTGTCCAGCATGTTGTCCTCCGAATGCGAAAAGGCCCCGAAGCGTGGTGCTCCGGGGCCTTTCGTGGCTGGTGTGTATCGGATGATCAGGCGGCGGTGCCGAGCAGCCGCCAGTACGGTTCGAAGCTGGCCGCCACCAGCGCGCCGATTTGTGCGAGGAAGGGGGCGTAGTCGCCGCGCACCCCGATGGTGTCGAGGTTCTCGTAGTACGCGGCCCGCTGTTCCACCGGGATGATCACCGTGGGGAACCCGGCCCGCATCAGTTCAAGGTTCATCAGCAGCCGGGCGGTGCGCCCGTTGCCGTCGGTGAACGGGTGGATCACCACGAAGTCGGCATGGACGCGCGCGGCCAGTTCCACGGGGTGCAGGTGCGCCGCCGCATTCGCGTACCACCCAAAGAAGGCGTCCATGCGTTCCTGCACGTGCAGGGCGTCGGGCGGGGTGTGCCCCGCGCCGGAGATGATGACGTTGCGGGTCCGGTAGCGGCCCGCGTCATCGGCAATGCCCCGAAGCACCAGTTGGTGCAGGTCCTTCAGGGTGCGTTTGTCCAGCCCGCGTCCATCCCGTACCACTTCTTCCAGAAAGCCGATGGCTTCCCTGTGGTTGATGGCTTCAAGGTGCTCGCGCATGGACTTGCCGCCGATGGTCACCCCGTCTTCCAGCACCACCTTGGTCTCCATGAGGGTCAGCGTGTTTCCCTCGATGGCATTGGAATGGAAGGTGTACCGCAGCACCATGTCCGCCCGCAGCTCAGCCACCATGTCGGGCGGCAGCGGGCGATGCCGGTCGAGCCGCGCCTTGAGGGCGTCAAGTTGGGCGAAGTCGATGGGTGGTGTGGGCGATGGCGTTGTCATGGTGTGCTCACGGGTAACATGCAATCACGTCAACAGTCTCGATAGGTAAACGGGTTGGCGTGGCCTGTCCAGCCGCCTACCACAGGCCGCAATTGGGCAGGACGGGTTGCAGGTCGGGCATGACCTCGCGGGGGATGCCATCCTGCGCAAGATCGTCCCCAAGGTCGGGCATGTCGTCCTCCCCTTCTTCGGGTTCGTCTGCGAACGTTATCCGTCCACTCTCCGTGTCCCCATCCTGTCGCAGCAAGGTATCCAGCAGGTCGGACGGACGATGCCCCTCGATGATCCGCTGGCCGTGCTCCATGAGCGCGGACGGATCGCGTAGCAGGGCCACCAGCCCCTGCAGCATGAGCAGGTGCGCCCCCTGTATCCTGCCCCGCTTGGGCAGGTTGGCGAAGGCCGTACCGATGAGGTCGGCCACCGGGGCCACCCTGGGTTCCACGAAGGTCAGCCCGGCCAGCTTCTGGTGGATGGTCCGCAGGGGAGACAGCGCCTTGTGGGTCACTTCGCTACGGCCCGCATAGCACTTGTGCCAGGCCTCGGTGGCGGCCTTGGCCACCTCGTCGAACAGGGTCCGGCCAAGCCCGCGCACCTCTTCCGCAAGCCCCTGGGCCACCGGCTCCACATCGTTCTGGGCTGGCGGCACGATGCGGTAGACCTGCCAGCGGAAGCCCATGCGGCTGCGCACATAGTCCGCGCTGACGGTGGAATCGGCGATGATGCGCTCCCACTCGCCGTGCCGGGCTATCCAGTCCCGAACAGCGTCATCGTACCGGGTGAGGAAGGTATCCCTGGCGGCCAGGAATTCGGCCCGAATGCGGTCGAGTTCTTCCACAAGAACGGGGGCTTTTTCCTCCGGAATGCCCCAACCGCCAAGAAAGCGTACGCCGTGACGGTCGAGCAGGTTCACCGCGCGCGCCTTTAGCGTGCCGAATATCTTCAGTTCCTCGGGGTCGCAGATGCGCTTGCTGCCGAGGGAGGCAAGTTCCTCCGGCGGCAGGTCCGCGCCGCCGAAGTCCGCCGGGGTCAGCTTGCGCCGGGCGGTCCAGATGTTCACGTCGAGGTTGATGGCCATGAGGCAGTTCAGGATGGTGTCGTTCATGTGCGTGCTCCATAAAAGCGAAACGCCCCTCGGGGGAGGGGCGTCCTAGATTCCGCTGTGGAAGTGGTAGTGGTCCTTTTCGATCTTCTCTGCGGCTTGTCGCCACATTTCCTGCACCGGGTCTTCGTCGAGGCATCGTCCCCACCCGGTGGTGTGGACCGTGACTCGCGAGGGATGGGGTTCCTCGTCACCCCCGGTCCAGACGCTGACCTTGAGGAGGTAGAGCTCCGCTTCCGCCTTCCAGTGGTGGCGGACGCCGTTGGTGTGGATATCCCGGACGAGGTGGATGCTGCGGGAGAAGGGGAAGATGCGCATGGCGGATGTCGCTTTCATGAGTGTGTGCTCCTCGTGGGTGCTGTGTAGGTCGAGGTCGTTCCAGAATGCGGAATCGTCGGGAGGGAAATCGCGGTTACGGGAGGGGGCCGTATGACGATACGAGCCGGTAGCCTTCCTTGAGCTTGCCGAGGGTGCGTGACCGCGCCTCGCGGATGGGACTGCCCCGGTTGCATCGGGTGATGGCTAGGGCAAGCCGTTGTCCTTGCGTATTGAGCTTGCCCCAATGGAGGTCGATGCCATGCGTCTGGATGGTGCAGGACCAGAACTTGCCGCCCGAAGGCGTGTCCTTTTCGAGGCGCAGCCAGGGAGGCGAGGAGAGGGAGGCGAAGAAGGCGGGATCGCGGGCCTGGCGGACGAGCAGGGAATCCATGAACTGGAGCACCAGGCCGGTATTGCCCGGGATTCGGGGAGACGCGGCATCCTTGCCGGGGGTGTCCGGATCGGACGTGTTCGGCGCGGTAGCGGCGTCCCCGTTCACTCCCCCGTTGGGAACATGCGCTGGGCGATTTCGTGGAGGAGCGTTCGGGTTTCTCGGGTGGCCTTGAAGCCGAGCGTCCGGTCGAGGGCGTAGGCCACGGGCTGGATGCCCTGCCGGGCCAGGGGCTGGAATCGCTGGGTCAGGTCGGCCCAGCGGATCAGGGTGCGGGTGGAGAAGGTTACCTCGATGGAGGCGCCATGCGCCGTGCCCGATTCGCCCATGAAGAGACGCCGGACTTCGTTGGCGTAGTCGATCATGGTGCGCCGCAGGGACTGTGGGAGTTGCGGCGCGATGCGTTCCAGCAGCCGTTCTTCCGCCGCAGGTTCGGGGTAGCCCATCTCGCACAGCCAGAATCGATCGAGGAACGCGAGGTTTTGGCGCAGGGTGCCCTGATAGAGGCCTGTTTCGTCGGAACCGCCATTGGTGTTGGCCGTGGCCGCGAACCGGAACATGGGGTGCGGCGTGATCAGTTCGCCGCCATTCTCCGGGATGCACAGGGGCTGGCCATCGAGGATGCCGTTGAGGCCCGTGGCCGTGGCGGGTTCCAGCAGGTCCATCTCGTTCAAAAGCAGAATCCCGCCATGCTTCATGGCCAGCGCCAGCGGTCCGTATCGGAATTCCATGGAGCCCTGATGCACGGACAGGTGCCCCACCAGGTCTGGAAACTCAAGCCTGCCGTGCCCGGTGACCTCAAAGACCGGGTAGTTGAGCCGGGCGGCCAGTTGCCGGATGGCGCTGGACTTCCCGCTGCCGGTGGGGCCGAACACGTAGAGCGGATCGGATGCGGTCATCAGCCAGACCACGATGTCGCGCGTGGTCTCGTGGAAGATGTAGTCGGGGTCCGCCTTGGGGGTATACGTCGAGGGCTGGCGGTAGCCCTTGATCATGCGGCCCGACGGGGTGCCGCTGAACACGGCGCCAGCGTCGAGTTCGACGGGCTGCAACTCATGCAGGCCCGAATCGGTATGGGGCATGGGGTGCTCCTTTGATAATGGGGAGAAGAGGCGGTGGCGGTTGCGGTGCTGCCGGTGTGACAACAGGCGTGAAGGCAAGAAGGGATTTCAGCGAGTGGAACTAGCCGAAGTCGATGGTTCGGAACAGGCGCGCATCGAAGGGATTGTCCCACCAGCCGCCGAGAATCTCGGCATCGTCAACGTCCTCGCCGATGCGCAGGAAGAGGTAGTCGTCAACGTCAAGTTCATCCATGACGTCGGTGATGAACCGTACCTCCTCGAAATCCGCGTACCATTTGACGCCTTCCCAGTAGTACAGCACGCCTTCCGAGTCCGGCGCGTCCTGCCTCAGGCCGTTTTGCAGGAACAGTTCGATGTCGCTGGGGTTCGTGGCATGCTGCCTTGCCTCGTGCATCGCGGCATCAAGCCGTGCCCGCCCGTTGCCGGACAGGCACAGGGCGACTTCGCTGTAGTATCCCATGGTCATTCTCCTTTTCTGTTGATGGGGCTGATGAACAGCCGTTCATGAGGCTGGCCGGTCTTGCGGGTCCGGTCCAGAATGTCGGTCGCCGTTTGGGGATCACCGGTCAGGGCTTGCAGTTCCTCCTGCAGGGCCGCCTGGTCGATGGTCTGTCTGCCGGGCATGGATGCCACCCGGAAGCGGTGCCTGCCCGCGGTTATCCAGTCCCGGGTCATGCTGTCGCTTACCGCCGCGATGCGCTGGAATGCGCTGCGGATGCGCCCTTCAATCGCTGCGATATCGCTTTCGATGGCGAGTTTGCGCTCCTTCAGGCTGGCGAGATGGTCGAGGTCCGCCGCATGGGCGGGACCGAGGTCCACGGGCATGCCGTCAACCCGCATGGGTCGGAACTTGGGACAGGTGGCGTTGGCGTCGCACCAGTCGCACAGGGGATGGAACCCCTGGCAGTACGGGAGGTCGTCAAGCGTCAACTGCCCCGCCTTGACGGCGTTGACTGCCTGCCACAGGTCGGCGGCAGTGTTGCAGCAAATGCCGAGCATGGCCCGGTTGGGCGTGTACGGTCCGAAGGCCTTGGCGTCGGCCATGGAGATGGAGAGCACCCAGCCTTCGATGGTCACGCCTTCCGGTGTGCTTGGCAGGTCGATGCCGAAGAGCAGCCGGGTCGCCTCCGGGAAGGTCTTGCGGGTGAACACCGGCTGACCGTCTTCGTCACGTAGCGAGCAGCACGGGCGATGCCAGGTGCTCCCCAACAGGCCGATCTGCCCGTAAAGTTGCACCTCGTTGGAGGTGTAGAGGATTTCGGGCAGGTGCCCGTTGCTTTTCAGCTCCAGCACCCGGATGACGGGTGTCGGAGCTTCGTGGATGAGGGTGATGTCGAGGTGCGCCTTGATGGGCACACCGTGGAAGGATGCGCTGATTTCCAGTTGCGGGATGAGGCGGTGGCCGCTTCTGGTGAGGGCGGCGGTGATCCCGGCCTCCTGCCAGTGGCCCCGGTGCAGGGGGAGGTGTCGCTTCAGGGTGGAGCCGACATGCTGAGGCGGGATGGTGTGGGGCTGCGTGCCCGGCAACGCCAACTTGCGGGCTGCCGCCGAGCGCAGGCATTCCGTTGCGGTGCCGATGTCGGACATGCCGACGTAGGTGCTGCGGTCGCCCAATTGGGTCTGCGTGGCCTGGACTTCGTGTGCGAGCAGGGATTCGGCGAGGAGGAAGAGAGGCTCCGGCAGTGCCGGAGGCATGGGGGATTGCGAGGGCTCTGTCATGGGGGACTCCATCGAGTGGACGAGGCTCCCCCACGGCGGGGGAATCCCCGCCGTGGGCGTGGTGATGAGGATCAGGCGGTCTCGGCGTACCGCCACCAGACCTTGCGCTCGGCGTTCCATTTGAACCCGGCAGCCGAGAGCAGTTGCTTGCGGGCAGACGTGTTGCCCGATGCCAGAATGCAAAGACGGCCATCCTGGGCGGTGGCCGTCGTGTAGCTTACCCCATCCAGCCGTGGCAGTGACGCCAGGGCTGGATGTGCTGTTTCTGCGGGCTTGGGCTGAGGTGGGGGGGCTGCGGGCGTGGCTTGTTGGGCTGATGCGGCAGCAGGCTGCTGGGGCCGAGGCTGGCGAGGCGTTCTCTGCCGTGCGGGCCTGTCGCGGGATGCAGCCTCGCCGTCGTCATCGTCTTCCGTCACCATGCCGAGCATGGCCGAAAGCGCGTACCGGCGGGCATAGGTCATGGCGCTGCCGTATCCCTGCGGGTCTGCCTTGGGCAGGGGCATGACCAGCAGCGACGACTGCCATTGGCCGGATTCCGCGTGCGTGAGTTTGGTGACGAGGCCGAGGTGTCCGGCCTCTGCCGGGACCGGGTACTGGGTCACCCAGATGCCGCTGGTCAGCAGCGCATCCCGGCAGGAATCCATGACGGAGTTGAGGGTGGCATAGCGGGACTTGGCGAACGGATTCTCGCGGTCCTTGATGGCCGGTTGCAGGGCGTGCTGAACGGCAATGAGGGCCTTGGCGAGGTCGGTGACCTCAGGGGAGGTGTACTGAAGGCTGTCCATCGCGTCTCCTTGGAAAGAGAAAAGCCCTGATACACGGGGCGTCAGGGCGATTTCAGGTAAAAGGCCGGGAGTTCAATATGTTAATATATATTTAAAAAAACGATGGGATGCGCGCACACATTGAGGAGGGTAATCCCCCCGCTAAAAAGTCATTCTGAAAAGTAGAATTTTCTCGTAAACCATCGCGAGGAGATTTTACATGAAGACTCCCGCTATTCCGACAGCTCAGATTCTGAGCAGCCTGAAGCAGGCCGAAAGCGGTGTTCCCGTTCCTGAACTTTGTCGCGAACACGGCATGAGCAGTACCACGTTTTATATTGCCGGGAGCATAAACTGTTTAACCATTATAGATGATTGTAGTATGTATTGTTGATGACGCGGATAGGCACGAGAAGGCTTTCCCGTTTAGCCCAAGAGGCCATCCGTATGAAGGTGGTGCGGGCTGTGTTCGCGAAAGGCATGAGCCAGACCGAAGCCGCAAAGGTCTTTGGCGTGTCGAGGACGACCGTTTGTCTCTGGGGGAAGGCCTTTCGAGAGAAAGGCGAGAAGGCGCTCAAGACGAAACGGCAAGGCCGTCCCCCTGGGCAAGCTCAGCAAGGAACAGGCGAGTGGCATCAAGAAATCCATTTTGGGCCGGTGCCCGGGCCAACTGCGGCTGCCTGGACTGCTTTGGATTAGGGAGCTTGTCTTGGGGGTGATCGAGCGTCGGCATGGTGTTTCACTTTCGCGCTGGACCGTGGGCCGGTATCTCAAGGCTTGGTTCTTGTCGCGCAAAAGTCTGCAAAGAGGGCTTTGGAGAAGAATCCGGCCCAGGTGCGCTACTGACTGAAGGAGAAGTACCTCGCGATCTGCCGCCAGGCGCGCGAGGAGAAGGCCCAGATATGGTGGGGTGACGAGACAGGCCTGCGCTCCGACCATCAGACGGGAACCACCTGAGGCGAGAAGGGCAAAACGCCGGTGGTGAAGGGCACGTGGAAGCGTTTCGGTTGCAACATGATTTCGGCCATCACCAACCAGGGCGATCTGCGGTTCATGGTGTTCGGTGAGCGCTTCACCGTGACCGTGTTTCTGGAATTCCTGGGACGACTTGTCCGGCAGCAGGCTGGTCGGAAGGTCTTCCTGATTGTGGACCGCTACGCGGTCCACAAGGCCAAAAAGGCAGCAAAGTGGCTGGAGGAAAACAAGGACAAGATTCAGCTGTTTTTCCTCCCGGCCTACAGCCCGGAACTCAATCCGGATGAACTTCTCAACCAGGATCTGAAAAGCAACGCCTTCCGGCAAGGCCGGGCTCGGGACAAACAAGGCATGATGACTAAAATACGAGCATTCTTACGGAGCAGGCAACGTCGGCCAGTGAGGGTCCACCGGTATTTTGAAGGGCCAAAAGTCGCCTACGCGGTCGCTACTTAGCTAGAAACTTTTTGCTCCTGGTAATAAATGGCGAGCCAAGTACGGTGGCATGGATGCATCGCTCATGGCACGGATGAAGGAACTCGAAGAAGAGAATCGCCGACTCAAGCGCATGTATGCCGAAGCCCAGATGAAGGCCGATGTCCTGCGCGAGGCACACGGAAAAAAGTAGGAAGGCCATCTCGCCGCCGTGAGATGGCCAAAACCCCTGTGAGGGAACGGGGCCTGAGCATAGGGCAAGCTTGTGAAGCGTTCGACATCAGCCGGACGTGCTACCTCTATGCCCCCAAGCTTGCGGATGACAACGAACTCGTGGCCGACTGGCTGGTCCGTCTGACTGCCAGTCAGCGCAACCGGGGCTTCGGACTCTGCTTTCTATACCTACGCAACGTGAACGGGTACGGCTGGAACCACAAACGGGTGTACAGAATCTATCGTGAGTTGGAACTGAACCTGCGGATTAAGCCGAAGAAACGCCTGATCCGCGAGAAGCCAGCGCCGCTGGCCCAACCAGAATCGCCCAGTCAGGCGTGGTCCATGGATTTCATGTACGACCAATTGCATGATGGGGGAAGTTACCGCCTTCTGAACGTAATTGATGACTACAACCGGGAGGGGTTGGCCATTGAGGCGGACTTCCCGCTGCCACCCGAGCGAGTAGTCCGGGTGCTGGAGCAGGTCATGGAATGGCGTGGCAAGCCAAAAGCCATACGTTGCGACACGGCCCGGAGTGTATCAGTCATCGTCTGCAGGCTTGGGCAGAGAAGAACGGGATCCGCATCGACCACATTCAGCTAGACAAGCCGCAGCAAAACGCCTATGTGGAGCGGTACAACCGTACGTTACGATACGATTGGCTGGGACAGCATCTGTTCGATGGCATTGAGCAGGTCAGGGACTTCGCCGCCAGTTGGCTATGGGCCTACAACAACGAAAGGCCCAACATGGGCATTGGCGGCATTACCCCAAGGCAAAAAACTGAGATCGGCTGCATAGCCGCTACTTTCAGACTGCCTAAAAAGGGGGGATTACCAATCAGGCCCAAAGATCTGACCATTAAGCCGTTGCAAACACCAGCAGTTCCCTGTAGAAAATCGGTTGTCAGATTTCAAGTGTCGACCTCTGCTTTTAGCGGAGGCGATAATATAAATCTTGACCAGATCTAGGCTGCCTACAATCCTTTGTGGATCGCCATATTGCACACTTTATGAATCTCTTCGATGGTTATTATGGACAGGCTCTCGGCCAACTGGCATCACAACCAAGCAAATCTGCGAGCGCCAAGATTTTGCAAAAAAATGGTCTCTTATAAGTCTTGGCAGTCATTGCGCAACTACGAATTGGCATGACTATGCCGTATTGGATTGATTCTATGCCGGATTTGACCCAACGATGTCGTGATGAAAGTAACAAATACACTGTTCCGCCCAAAGCATTGATCAGTCGCCATGATCGCGAACAGGATGGGATGCATCGATCATTTGCCTTGTGGTTTACTGGCCTTTCCGGCTCTGGAAAATCTACGCTGGTTCATGCGCTGGAGAAGCGTCTTCATCAACGCGGCATCCGGACGTATGTGTTAGACGGCGACAAGATTCGCCATGGATTATGCGCGGACTTGAGCTTCAGCGAGAGGGACCGCACCGAGAACATGCGGCGTATAGCCGAAACCGTTAAATTGTTCATTGACGCTGGTGTGGTCTGCCTTTGTGCATTCATATCGCCTCTAAAGGCGGACCGCGAGAATGTGCGCCGGATCATCGGCTGTAAGGACTATTACGAAATACACGTCAAATGCGCCTTGGCGGAATGCGAGCGGCGCGACACAAAAGGCTACTACCGTCTTGCTCGTCAGGGAAAAATTAAAGATTATACCGGGATATCTGCTCCATACGAGCCTCCTGAGAGCCCTGTTTTGGAGTTGGAAACAGATAAGATGGGCATAACTGCCTGTCTGGATCTGTTGGAATCCTTTCTGGACACTTCAAGGCTTCTTTAGTTCCGGTTAGGCCATTGCTAGTCTTCCGGTTGGCAGTAAGGCTCCGGGAGTAGCCCCCATTTGGACCGGACACCCCGCCAACGATAGGAAATAGGTCTAGCCCTATGTCCAAGCCTAGTGCTAACGGGGGAGTTGTGGTGGAAGTGTTGGGCGCAGCGCAATGTCGACGTTGGGCGGTGGCTGAGAGGGTTCAACTGTCCAGAAGTCGTTGCAACCGCGGGGGGGGGCGTCTCGTACGTCGCCCGCAGAAACGGCCTTTCCCCAGTCAGTTGTTTCGCTGAGGAAGCTCATTGAGCGATGGGGGCAAGGCCGCTGTCCAGGCGGATGACCAGGTCGTCGGAGCCGGGAGGGTCCGAGCGCTAGGAAGCGTATATGCGATCTGGAGCGGATGTTGGACAAGAAGACCGTGGAGGTCGAAATCCTTACAGAAGGCGTTGGAGATCGCGCGCGAAAAAAAACTGCTCTCGCGCAGTCCGTTGCCCTGGGAGGACGGTTCCCTATGAAGTGTGTCGCTGAGACGCTGACGGCTTCGCGCTCCAGGCTGGCGGAGCGGGCGAAGGAGCCCCCTAGGGCGTCCACCCCGCTACTCCAAAGCCGAGGTCGAGGTGCTGTTGCCCCTGATTCGCGACATCATCGACCATCGGCTACCGGAATGAGAGCCCCCCACAAGGGGCTGCGGATGGAGTCGTCCAGGATATTCATCCGCTCGTCAGCAACCGTAGGGTGTCCGGTTTAGCAGGGGCAATTCCAGTTCCTTGCAAGCATGAAGACGTCGTGCAGCATTTCGCTATAGGCACTGAAAGCTAGGATGAGTGATAGATTCTATCTTTCTGCCATATTCAGCACAATAAGGTAAGCAGAACGCAACGTCGGCCCAAAGAGTTTTGCCACTTTGGGACACATTATTGAACCACGCGTCGATGGCATATTGTTCAGATATCGATATACCACCCTGTCGCAGGACGATTATTGTTGCACTTTACAGAGGCGGATGCTTACTGCATCGCCTCCTGGGTAACCCGATAGGAAGAGATTTTTTAATCGAATTGTAATCATTGATTAGGCAATTATAGGAGAAAGCTGTGAGTTTCGCATCAAAAAGTATTGTCTCCGACGTAGCGCCCACTACGCAGACAACTCTTGATCCTCTTCGTTACAAAAATGTCATAGACGGGACAGATGCCAATTCGTCGCATGTGCATATAATAAATAAGATTCCTGATGGGGCAAGGGTGCTTGACGTGGGTTGCGCCTGCGGCGATCTGGGCACCTATCTGAACTACGGCAAGAATTGCACGGTATGGGGCATGGAATACTGTTCCGAAAGCATTGAGCTTGCCCGGGCCACTGGCGCCTACGAGCACGTGGCACAAGTGGATCTGAATATTTTTAATGATTATCATATATATCAAGAATTGGCCTTTGATCGAATAGTCTTCGGGGATGTGCTCGAACATCTATACTCACCCGAGAAGGTTCTGCGCAGCTTCATACCACTTCTCGGCAATAATGGCAGCATGATCGTCTCGCTGCCCAATGTTGCTCACGGAAGTATCTCACTCCAGCTTCTAGCGAACAAGTTTGTATATATGGATTATGGAATTCTTGACCGCACCCACCTGCGATTCTTCACCTCTGAGTCCATCGCGCAGCTGTTCGCTGGATTGGGACTTGAGGTCCGCATCGCAACCCGCACGATTTGGGATCTGCCCGGCCTTCATTCCTATCAGCCTACTAAAATGGCGCCCTCCGGGGTGCTCGGCTACATCGTCGCCAAACCCCATTCCTACGTTCTGCAATATGTAGCTGAGGTGGTACCATCGACGCAATCTCCAGCCTCGTTGGAAAAGGTCAATGCCAAGGCACTATGCACCTTCACCGAAGCGGAAAGGCAGCGTATTGAGCATTTCCAATCCAGACTTTTTCCTTCATCAGACAACGGTCAGGCTAGACAGGATATGGGCAGCGTGCCACTCGGCACCCGCATCCGGTACAGTATGCCATACTTCAAGTCCGTGCTGAAAAAGGGCATGCCGCGACCGGTATGGAACCTTCTTAAAGGTGGCCGCGATGTTATACGCCGGGCTCGTTGGCGTACTCTGCAGGGCAGAGTTGCATCTTCCCGTCTGAAATGCCTGCTAAGCTTCAAGGCGCAAGTGCTGCAGATTTCTGCCAAAACAAGTTCGGATTTTGTCGATATCTCGGAGCGGCAGGCACAACCTCATCCGTTATGTCCTAAAGCTATTGCCTTCTATCTTCCCCAATTCCATCCCTTTGCCGAAAACGATGCTTGGTGGGGGCGCGGGTTCACGGAATGGACCAATGTGACCAAAGCCATGCCGATGTTTGTTGGACACTATCAGCCCCAACTGCCTATTGACCTAGGGTTTTACGATCTCCGAGCTCCAGAGGTGATGCAGCGGCAGATAGAACTTGCCAAGCTTTATGGAGTATATGGCTTCTGCTTTCATTATTACTGGTTCTCTGGGAAACGCCTGATGGAACGGCCCATCCTGAACTATCTCGCCAACAAGGACCTGGACCTGCCTTTTTGCTTTTGCTGGGCCAACGAACCCTGGTCACGTCGGTGGGACGGCTCTGAGAACGAATTGCTCATCGCTCAGGACCTCAAGCCCGATGATGACCGACGATTTATGGAGGATTTATTGCCTTTCCTGCAGGACACCCGCTACATAACCATCTGTGGAAAGCCGGTCCTCATTATCTACCGCCCCCACTACTGGGACAAGGCGCGTGTCAGAAAGCTCACAACCAACTTCCGAGCCGTGGCCGAGGAGCACGGCCTCTTGGGCATGTACCTGATATGCGCCTTGTCGCACGACTTTCAAGGTGATCCGCGCGACTGGGGGTTCGACGCTGGAGTAGAATTTCCACCCCACATGTGCGGCCATGTTCCTCAAGCAAAAGATCTGCAGGTCGTTAACGACGACTTCTGCGGCACTGTGCATGATATGCGTGCCTTGGTGGACGCCGAGAATTATATGGCACCGTCAGCCTACACACGCTACAAGACCGTTTTCCCAGCCTGGGACAACACGGCCCGTAAGTTGAACAGTGCCTTCATCTTTCACCATTGCGAACCTCATGTCTATAAGAAGTGGCTGAAGAATATCATGCAATACACACACCAGCACAATTCACAACAAGAACAGTTCGTCTTTATCAATGCCTGGAACGAATGGGCTGAAGGCGCGCATCTGGAGCCCGATCGAAGGTACGGGTACGCTTTCCTGCAGGCTACAGCGGAAGCTCTTGAGGAGTTCATTCCTTGAAGCTGGCAAAGACGTGCAGGGCGCAACAACACCTGCAGCACTGTCGTAAAGGGATTATGCGTGAGTTATAACGGGTAACATATATGAATTTTCCAAAAAAACAACACATAGACATTATTGCCTACAGAGCGAAATCTTTACTGACCACTGAAGGGAGCAGGAATTATCTAAGCTTCCTTTGGTGGATCATTGATCCTCTGATGGAATTGTGCATATTCTATGTCGTATTTGGTCTTATACTTCGGCGTGGCGGGCCAGAGTTCGTAGCTGAGCTGCTGACTGGCATTTTCATCATAAGGTTGTTCATCTCCGCTACTAGCGCTGCACCAAATTTACTTATCCACAGTGAGCATGTTCTGCTTTCCGTGGCTATTCCTAAGTACATCTTTCCGGCAGCCCACACCCTAACTTGCTGTTTCAAATTTTTTCTTCTCCTTCTGTTGCTGTATGTATTTCTAGTACTGCTGGGGTCTCCACCTCACGCGAGCAATCTCTGGATATTACCCCTCACCATCGCTTATATGACCTTTACTCTGGGTGTTGCCATGCTTCTTGCCGGCCTCACCCCCTTCGTGCCCGACATTGCCATGCTCTACCCGAAAATCATCATGGTGCTCTATTGGAGCTCCGGTGTCTTCTTCAAGCCTGCGGACTACATCCCAACATCGTATTTACCTTTGTTTTATGTCAACCCGGTTGCTGGCTTCATAACGGCTTATAGGGACTGTATGCTGCACGCCACTATCGACTTAAAGCTAGTAGGATATCTTGTCGTAGTTTCTATGCTCTCTCTTTTGGTGGGCTATTCGTTTCTTTCCCGCTTTGACAAAGAATTCCCCAGGATTGTTGCCCAACGATGAACCAGCGAGTTCCAGCACTTACCCTCGTCGATCTGCATGTTTGCTTCACGAGGCGGCGTTTTTTCAGGCCCGCGCAACAGTATCATATGCTCAAGGGAATATCATTTACGGTGAATCGAGGCGAATCCTTGGCCATAATCGGATTCAATGGGGCAGGCAAAAGCACTTTGCTGCGAGTAATGTCAGGTATCCTGGAGCCCGATGTCGGTAGCCTCGTTAACCACGGAGTCAGCACCTCGCTGCTAACTTTGGCCGGAGGTATTTTCCCCGAATGCTCTGGACGAGCGAACACGGTGATGCTACTCATGCTGCAATTAGGCATATGTCGGCGCGATGCAGAAGCCATGGTAGACCACATAGCTGCTTACGCAGAGTTGGAAAACTCCATTGATGCCCCTATGAAAACCTATTCCAGCGGCATGCTCTCGCGATTGAAGTTCGCTATATCGACGCAAGCGAATGCAGATGTCCTGCTTGTTGACGAAATCCTCGCCGTGGGCGACTTTCCCTTCCGACAAAAGTCTCTTGCCACAATGCGGGAAAAGCTGTCGTCTGGCGATACTGTAGTGCTCGTGACCCACTTTTTGGCTGATGTCCGCGACTTCTGTCATCGGGCCATTTGGATTGAAGCTGGGCGGGTAATGGCCGATGCCGAGGCGAAATTTGTTGTGCATGAGTATGTAAAACACTGCCGAAAGCACGAGACCATGGCCTTACAGCAGATTTGATAATTGTACAGAGGGCATACAGCACTAGAGCCAATGGGGTTTAAGCTTTTATGATACCTGCCATATTTTTGCATATTCAGAAAACAGCGGGCACTACCATAGTTAATCTTGCACGCAAACATTACGGTAATGACAACGTATTGACACACGGAGATTACTTGTGTGGATTTTCCGAGTCTCCCGACCCGCATACATTTTTTAGCAAAGAGAACATTCGCGCTAGATTTAAGGAAAAACTCTTCATCTCTGGTCACTTCGGATTCAGCTTTTGTTCAGCTTTTATGGGCGAGAGGTATTCCTTCACCTTTCTGAGGAAACCGGCAGAGAGAATTGTCTCTTTTTACTACTTTTGTCTTACCAGATCGCCAGAAGAATCCCCAATTTATAAGATAGCTCAGGGATGTTCATTGGAAGAGTTTCTGAAGATGGGCTTTGAGCGGAGCGATGTCAGATTACGTATCTGGAATAATCAAATGTGGCAATTGGCTCATGGCTACTGCAGTTGCGAAGGGCGTGGCCAGGAGACGTTCAGCCCCAAAGACATAGAAGAGTTGGCATACAAGAATATTCGGAAGTTCTCCTTTGTCGGGACAGTTGATAATTTTCGGCATGACCGCGATAGGATACTGTCCGATCTGGGCATGCAGTTGCTTAAAGTGGACGTAAGGGACAATGTCACTCCTGGTCGGCCAGCTATAAAGGATCTTCCCTTGTCAACGAGACAGCTTTTAGAAAAGCTAACGGCTCTAGAGCAGCCTCTATATGATGAAATTGCATCGAAGCGTAATACAACAATAAAGAAATATTTTGCAAAATTTTCATCTTTCGTTCGATAATTATACAGAGTGTCGTTGATTGGTAAACGCCTTATATGTCTTCTTGCCACGTGCTTAGAGGCTGTGTGCGAGCAAATAAAGGAGATGTTGTCTTGAATCCGGCAATCTTCATGCACATACAGAAAACAGCCGGTACAGCAATCGTTCAGCTAGCCCGCAATCATTATGGGTACCCAAATTCTTCAAGCCATGGAGACCACTTCTACCATCTCAATGAACTTACTTTGGAGAACAATTTTTTCCAGAACAGGGAATTGGTGTCGCGGTATGAAAAATTGGGATTCATCTCCGGGCATTTTGGGTTCGATTTCTGCCGGAGATTCATGAATGATAGATACTCGTTCACATTTCTGCGCGATCCGAAAGAGCGTGTACTATCGTATTACTATTTCTGCCAGGGACGGGATCCGGATGAGTTTTTCGAATATGGCCTGTCACAGCGCGTGCCTTTGGAAACCTTTCTGAGGATGGGATTAAGCGATTCCGCCGTGCGCATACGGATATGGAACAATCAAGCGTGGGCCTTGGCCCATGGGAATTGGGCCTACACTCCGCGAAAAATTGATTCACTCAGCCCGATGGACCTATTGAATTTGGCCTTGGATCATCTCGACCATTTTTCCTATGTGGGACTAGCCGAGAACTTTCAGGCCGACCGGGATGTGATACTCACTGAATTGGGAATACCCGTTCCGCAAGATAATTTGTACATCAATGCCAATCCTGAACGGCCATCTGTAAAGGATCATCCCGAATCTACGAGAGAACTCCTTGCGGCTCTGACCGAATTAGATCAGGTAGTGTATGATGCCGTACGCGTAAGAAATGCGCAATCTTCAGCTCAATGAGAGACCAATGATTCCCAGATATGCTGAACTGAGCAAGGTTTGTTTCAGGATCCGAAGCGTGCTAAAAGACCTTCTGATTGCACGGCGTGGTTCGCAACATATTTTACAAGAATTGCAGCGGTGTAGGTCTGCTTATCTAGATATTATACAGCAATGCCTTACCGGGTCTCTTTACAAAGATGCTTCATGCATGAATGGGGAAGAACAGGCTTATAATCATGACATTCGCGAGACTGGGTGGGATTGGCCAAAGTACGCGCATACAATGATTGGCAGAAAGCGTCTTGAGAATCTACGACTTCTCACTGAGAGCATTCTCGGCAACGGAGTGCCGGGTGACTTGATCGAGGCAGGAGTTTGGCGTGGCGGTGCTTGCATACTTATGCGGGCTGTGCTGCATGCCTACAATGTAACCGACAGGCGGGTTTGGGTGGCTGATTCTTTCGAGGGCCTACCCGCGCCAGATGAGAGCGCTTACCCAGCTGATTCCGGCTCGACTTTCCATGAATATCCCGAGCTGTCGGTTTCTTTCGAAGAGGTGCAATCGAACTTTAATGCTTATGGTCTGCTTGACAAGCAGGTAGTGTTCCTGAACGGCTGGTTCAAGAATACCCTAAAAACCCCTGATATCGAGAGGCTCGCCCTAATCCGTCTCGACGGCGACATGTATGAATCCACGATGGATGGACTTGTGAGTCTCTACCCCAAACTATCCGTGGGGGGGTACATCATCATTGATGATTACCATGTGGTTCAGGCCTGCAAGCAGGCCGTTCATGACTATTGTACAGCCCAAGGCCTGACCCCAGCATTCTCCGAAATTGATGGAGTGGGAATTTACTGGAAAAAAGAACACGCTTAGAGGTGTTTGGTGTGGTCTTGCCCCCGCCTGTGCAGAGATAGTATCCACCTGACATTGCCGTGCCCGGCGGGGTGCTGATCAGGCTGCCTGCTTCGGCAGCCGGTCGTACCCGGGACAGAGGAGTCTCGAGGGAGGCAAGTTCGGCCAGGCACTCTGTCTCCCCAGCAAGGTGGCAGAGTTGATCTGGGTCGTAAGCAGGCAAGTTGAACGGCGGCCTGACCAGCCCCCACGAGTTGTATCACTCATTGTGTTAGTCTGTGCTGCCTACTGGAGTCCAGCGGTGCTCCCCCTAGTGGGAGTTGCCCCGGCGAGCTATGCGGCCTGAGCGTGTTTACTATCGCTGCCCACCAGCATCACTTGGGCCTCTCCGGACGTGTAGATTATCCGCCTGTTCAGTCTTTCATCACGCACCTTGCCATTAAAGGTGCTCACAGTGCCCGTTTTTCCCAGGAAAGTTCGGCTTGATGAAAAGCGTTTTCATATAGGCTTTGCAAAGACCGTAACACATGCCATTTGTGTTCTCTGGCCCCGGCAAAGTTATACAAGATGCGTTAGGATCGGTATGACGTAACCGACTGCAGATTATAAAAAAGATAATTTTGACTTGTGCTGCCTCCCAACGCGGCGCCATACCATTCTAATGCCGGCCCATACTATTCCCATGCACACTGTGGGTAAAGCTAGGGGGGCGTGCTTGGCAGTAAGTAACAAGCGACTTCGAGTTAGAAACCATAAAGATTTATAGCGCATTTTATTTGCTGAAAATTCTGTAGATGCTCCCTCCTTGTGGAATACTAAGGCATTTGCTGCGTAAGCAAAGTCAAAGCGTCCTTGACTCGAGTAAGCCCAGTCTTGCTCTTCTGAATATAAGAAGTAACGTTCGTCCATAGGTCCAACATCTTCTATGAACTTTCTACTTACCATAACACTTGCTCCATATATGAAGTCAATGGCTTTTTCTATGTCATCGGGGTTTTCATGGGTAGCTTGTTCAACTGTCATGCCCTGGCCGTTGAGAACCGAAAAGCCTGTCCATTTGTTTGATTTCCCTCCCGCCCGGCACTGGACTTTTTGAGGTTGGTCCATGTAGCAGATAAGGGAACCGCATAATCCGGGATGTGGTTTGGAAAAGAGACGCTCTGTCATGGCTTTCAGCGCATCTGGATGGACAACTGTGTCATTGTTAAGAATCCAAACTGCATCTGCGCCCCACTTTAGCCCAAGGGATATGCCGATATTGTTTCCAGCTGCATATCCTCTATTTTCTGGGTTCTTAATAAGTATCACGGTGTTATGATGAGGTGGTGTAGATGTCGTAATATGTTCATATTGATTTGTTAAGACGATTTGTTCAGGTCGCAAGTTCTTTGTAGCCCATTCTTCTAGTTTTTGAAATGAGCTATCTTGCGATGCGTTGTCTATTATAAATACCCAGCATGGTTTTTTATTGCTCGAAAGTACTGACTCGATACATGATATTGTGTATTTCCAGTTGTTGAAATTGACAATAACGACTGCTATAAGTTTTCTTTTAAAGTCCATGAGTGGCTATCATCCATCCTTTAAAATGAGTTTGCTTCTGCAGTGAATTGTTGAAATGCGAGCCATGATGGAGTGCTTATGTGTGTGGTGCTGTGTTTCTATAGCTGTGAAACTGCATGAATTTCTAAGTTTAAATCCGCAATGCGCGGTATTTGTCATGTTGTGAACGGCCTATTGTGGTGTTTAGGAGATCAACCATGTCCATCTTTTGGCGAGCCTCTCTCTGGCGCAACGGGCTGTGCTTTTTATTTTAGCCTTGTTGGCCACTTGAGTCCAGTTGCAATCTCCAAGGGGGTGCGGATGGCGCTCGCTCCCCATTCCCTCACATTCAAGGGTGCGTAGCCCTTGGTCCTCGTCTTAGCCAGGTAGCTGGCCCACTGACCTGCCCCCCTAAACCTGAGCTAGGGATTTTGTTAGTCTCTGGCCAACGGAGGGAAGGCAATGGGTAGGAAGGGGCAAGCACCGGAGCAGATAATCGCCAAGCTGCGTGAAGCAGAGGTTTCGCTGGCCAAGGGCAAGACAGTTGCCGAGACGTGCCGCTCTCTTGGGGGGGGCTGTGAGCAGACGTTCTACCGCTGGCGCACCGAGTACGGCGGGCTGAAGGTTGACCAAGCCAAGAAGCTGAGAGCGCTAGAGCGTGAAAACGCTAGGCTGAAGAAGGCCGTGGCAGAGTTGACCTTGGACAAGTTCATCTTGCAGGAGGCGGCAAGGGGAAACTTCTGAGCCCTTCCCGGCGCCGGAAGCGTGTGGCTCATGTGCGTACGGTTCTTCATGTTCCAGAGCGGCGAGTGTGCCGTTTGCTGGAGCAACCTCGATCGACCCAGCGATATCGCCCGAGCATAACAAGTGATGAAGAGCCACTGAAGGCGGCCATCATCCATTTCGCCAGCGAGTATGGCCGGTACGGGTATCGCCGCATCCAGGCTTTGCTTGAGCGGGAAGGATGGCTGGTAAACCACAAACGCATTGAGCGCATCTGGCGTCAGGAAGGGCTGAAGGTTCCGCAAAAGCAAACGAAGCGCAGTAGGCTCTGGCCCAACGATGGTTCATGCGTCCGATTACGGCCTTGCTGACCCAACCATGTCTGGTCGTATGACTTCGTCATGGACCGAACGCACCAAGGCCGGGCGTTACGCATCCTCGTGGTCATCGACGAGTTCACTCGGGAGTGCCTGGCGCTTGAGGTTTCCAGGCAGCTCCGCTCCGACGATGTGCTGCACTGCCTGACAAGGTTGTTCGTTGAAAAGGGTACACCGGATTTCATCCGGTCAGATAACGGCTCCGAGTTCGCTGTCCATGCCGTGCGGGACTGGCTCGGCAAGGTCGGAGTGAAGACGCTGTTCATTGAGCCTGGTTCTCCCTGGGAGAACGGCTGCTGCGAGAGCTTCAACGGCAAGATGCGGGATGAGAAGCTGAACAGGGAGCTGTTCTATATGCTCCGGGAGGCACAGGTGGTTCTGGAAATGTGGCGGCAAGAATATAACACGTTCAGGCCGCATAGCTCGCTGGGGCAACGTCCGCCAGCGCCGGTCGCCGCCCTGCCCCGAGGGGCAGGGCGCTCCCCCTGGGGACCACCTCTGGACTCAAGCAGGCATTACAGGCTACCATAATGAGTGGTACAACTCGTGGGGGCTGGTCAGAACCACCTCTACTATTAGCTTTAGACAATGGAACGTTCCCCCAAAGCCAACCGATGTATATTGCCACCAGCGCAACCACTAGAAAAGGTATCACATGCCGCGACATCTGGTAACAGGCGGAGCCGGATTCATCGGGTCCTGCTATGTCCTGCAGGCACGCCACAAAAATGTTAGTATTGTAAACCTGGACAAACTAACATACGCGGGGAACCTGGAAAATTTGTCTTCCTTAGCGGATGACCCGGAGCATATTTTTGTCCGGGGTAGCATCGGCAACGCCGAGCTAGTGATGTATTTACTGGAGACGTACCAACCGGACGCGGTGGTTAACTTTGCCGCGGAAAGCCATGTCGACCGCTCCATCAAAGACCCCAACGAGTTCGTCACAACCAACGTGTTGGGAACATGCACCCTTCTCAACGCAGTAAAAGACTGGTGGCTCAAGCGGCCCGCTGCACAAAAGGTGGCATTTCGTTTTCTCCACGTCTCAACCGACGAAGTGTTCGGAGCACTCAAGCCGGACGATCCCCCTTTTTCCGAGACAACGCCGTACAGTCCCAACAGCCCTTACTCTGCTTCCAAGGCCGGCAGCGATCATCTGGTGCGGTCTTTTTCCGAAACTTACGGCTTACCTGTGCTTATTTCTAACTGCTCCAACAACTACGGCCCTAGGCAGTTTCCTGAAAAGCTCATCCCGCTGACAATCCTTAACGCCCTGGAGCGAAAGTTGCTCCCCATTTACGGCAAAGGGGATAATATCCGGGATTGGCTGCATGTGGAGGATCACTGTTCAGCCCTCGACTGTATCCTTGAAAGCGGAAATGTGGGCGAAAGCTATTGCGTCGGTGGGCGTTCAGAGCGCACAAACCTTGAGGTTGTCCAGGTGATTTGCGGTATTCTGGATGAGGTTGCCCCTTCTGCGGCAGGCCCATATAGTGATCTCATCAGGTATGTTGCTGACCGGCCCGGGCACGATTTCCGCTACGCTATTGACTGCTCTAAAATAGAGAGCAAAACGTTCTGGAAACCGGAGCATTCTTTTGAATCGGGTCTGCGGGAGACTATTTCCTGGTATTTGTGCAATCAATCTTGGGTACAGCACGTTAGAAGCGGCGAGTACCATACCTGGATCACAACCAACTACGCGCAAAGAAACAAGGAAGACCACGCATGACGCAGTGGAAAGGAATCGTTCTGGCCGGGGGGGCGGGCTCGCGGCTCTACCCGCTGACCTGGGGTATGAGCAAACAGCTTCTTCCTATTTATGACAAACCCATGGTTTATTATCCACTGGCCACGCTGATGATGGCCGGAATCCGGGATATTATCCTTATTTCCACACCGGAGCATCTGCCTCTTTACCGCACTCTGCTCAAAGACGGCTCCCAGTGGGGGTGCTCGCTTTCGTATGTGGAACAGCCCAAACCCGAGGGCTTGGCGCAGGCTTTTTTGCTGACGGAAAAGCACATCAAAGACTGCAATACCTGTCTTGTGTTAGGCGACAACGTCTTTTTCGGCCACGGAATGCCACGCCTGACAAAAGAGGCCATGAGCCGCGAGAGCGGAGCCACGGTTTTTGGATATCACGTCCGAGACCCGGAACGTTATGGCGTTGTTCAGTTTGACGAGCAAAAACGCGCCGTCAGCATTGAGGAAAAACCTCAAAAACCCAAATCCAATTTTGCTATTACCGGATTGTACTTTTACGATAAAGACGTGGTTAACATCGCGAATACGATAAAGCCCTCAGCGCGGGGGGAGTTGGAAATTACCGACATTAACAATGCCTACCTTAGAAGGGGCGATCTGCATGTGGAAGTGCTCGGCCGCGGCATTGCCTGGCTTGATACCGGCACCCACGACTCGCTTTTGGAAGCTGGCTCTTTCGTGCAGGCGGTGGAAACCCGCCAGGGACTCAAAATTGCCTGCCTTGAAGAAATTGCCTGGCGGAACGGTTTTATAAGCTCGGATGACGTCCAAAAACTGGCAACCGCTCTGAGCAAAACTGCCTATGGCCAATATCTGGTCGAACTGGTGAACACAGGGGCGGAGTTATGAAAATAGAGCGCTCCCCCATTGAAGGCGTTCTTCTTGTCAAACCCAAGGTCTGGCACGACACACGCGGGTACTTTGTGGAGACATGGCAAAGAGAGCGGTACGCCGAAGCGGGCATTGACCTGCCTTTTGTGCAGGACAACCATTCCGTGTCCGTTCGCGGCACCTTACGAGGGTTACATTTTCAAAAGAAACACCCCCAAGGGAAGCTAGTCAGCGTTTCTTTAGGTAGTGTTTTTGATGTCGCGGTAGACATTAGACGCGATTCTCCCACCTTTGGCCAATGGTTCGGCGCGGAATTGACGCAGGAAAACCAGTGGCAGTTATGGATCGCCCCTGGTCTGGCCCATGCCTTCTTTGTCACCAGTGAACTGGCCCACTTTCATTACAAATGTACGGACTATTATCGCCCCGGCGATGAGGGGGGCATTCGCTGGAATGACCCAAGCTTAGCTATCTCATGGCCTGATATTCCGCCCATTCTTTCCGGAAAAGACGCGGCCCTGCCCTTTTTATAAAAAAGTCAATACGGACATAGAATAACGCATGAACATTCTTTGTGAGGCACGAGGCAAGCGCCGCAATATAGCGACACTGATTTACGGTGTGTGGATAAATTTTACTGTCAAAAGTGTGGGTCTTTGCATGTGCAAATCATTGGGCACTACATCTTGGAGTGCAAAATGTGTGGCTGGAAAGTGCCAATGGACAGTGCTCAGATTTCAAAAAACATAATTAATTCATTAGCATCAATTTCAAAAAGGCTGAGGCGGTACGCAGGCTCAAGCCATGGCAGCTTGCTTGGCTTCTTTGGGGTGCTATGCATGAATGGAGAGGTTCCTATTAGCAGGGCGCCTCGGAGTGTTAGGGCGTGTACGGGCGGGTGTGAATATGCTTCAGGTCAAGCTCGCTGCACGCCGCACGGAACAGTCGTGAGGCGTAGCAGGGGCCATTATCTGTCATGATACCTTTTACGGCGATGCCCATCTGGGGGGTCGCCCTGGAGTTGCCCCTGCTAAACCGGACACCCTGCGGTTGCTGATGCGCGGATGAATTCCTTGGGTGATTTCTCCGCAAGCCCTTGCGAGTGTGCCTCTCGTTGTAGTTTTTGAACCATCGGTACGCTGCGTGGTCATGAAGAAGGGACGTTTTCGGAAGAGCAGGTGGGTGCTTTGACTTGCTTGATTTGTTTTTAATCACTATGATTAGCTCAAGGTCAATGTCTTGACCAACGTGGGAATAGTCATCCTGATAAAATATCAGATGATGGAGTGTGCACAGAGCAAAACTGAGGAGAACGTCATGCCCAAGGCTGAAACTCGCGTGCTGACTGCTCATGTACCCATGCTGCTGGCAGAAAAGGTAGACCAGATGGCCAACCGTTTGGAACGCTCTCGCGGCTGGATCATGAAGCAAGCACTCTCATCCTGGATTGCCCAAGAGGAAGAGCGCGACCGGTTGACGTATGAGGCGCTCGCCGACGTGGATGTCGATCGCGTCATCGATCATCAGGCAGTGCAGGCATGGGCGGATAGTCTGGGTGCCGATGAACGGTTGCCGGTGCCTCGCTAATGAATCTTAAATGGACCAGTAGAGCACTTTCCGACCTAGCCGCTTGTATGAATTCTTGGCCCCTGTTGACCAGCCTGCTGCCTCACGGGCGGTGCAGACATTGGCCAAGGCCCCGACCGTCCTGCTGACCAATCCCCGCATCGGTGAGCAACTCTTTGCGTTCGCACCGCGCGAGGTCCGGAGGTTGTTTGTCGGGCATTATGAGCTGCGTTACGAGATTCAAGAGTCGACAATCTACGTGCTGCGACTGTGGCACACCCGAGAGAGTCGCTGAAATGGCTTGTATCTGCGCCAGCGGAGATTGTACCAAGGCATATAGCTCTTGATCAGTTGTCAAGGAGGCTCGCTCCCCATTCCCTCACATTTAAGGGTACGTAGCCCTTGGTCCTCGTCTTGGCCAAGTAGCTGGCCCACTCCACGCATCTCTCGATATCTTGTTCATAGCAGGCATCATGACGGTCCAGGTGGATGAAGTCAGGGTGCCTGTTGCCGTCTCTGCTTCGGTCACATCTGTGGAGGAGACCAGGGTGGTCGATCCCACGAACGCGCTGCCAGAGCTGGTCTGCCTTCTCCATGTGGTTCCAGCTGCTTTTTGTTAGGTTGCCATTTAGGAGGAGCATCACGTGGTAGTGCTGATGTTTTTCTCTGGATTGTTCACGTGCCCAGACGTACTGGTAGGCTATCCTCTTGCGGGATAAATAGCTTGTAAAGCTGTTGAAAAAGCGTTGAATGTCGTTGTTTTTACGGGATGAATAGAAGTCTCTCGGGTATCGTAAGTCAAAGCGGATGAAGAGCACTCTGCTGAATCTACTCGTCATGTACTCTATGCGGTCAATGATGGCATCAAGGATGTCGATACGACAAGGTTTGTCGTCATACGCTTGAACTGGATAGTCTCTGTGGGTTTTTTCTGTTATGAACATGGCGTACTCCTTTGTTTGGCTATTGAATTAATGGAGAGTGTTATTGTTTACACAAAAAGAAGCCGACACTTGTGATGTCGGCTCTTGATGTGGATCTAGATTTGGCTAGATAATGATGATCTGGTGTGGTTTTTGTAATAGGTGTATGTTTATGTTTTGATATTTATTTGTTTGCATATCTTTATGTATTTAGTTCTTATGGATGAGAAGCATTAACAATGGTGATAATAAATAATGTATCTATAATAGATACAAGAGAGATAATACCATTTTAGCATGTATGATTTTTGAATATAAAATTGATATACTGGATAGTTGTGGATTTGAAAGCGATTGCTGCTGAAGTTTTTGTATGATGATTTTTGTCAGACTTATTTTTTACATACTATGTATACAGAGATGGTATTCGCCTGACACTGCTGCCTTGCTTGGCGTACCCCCCCGCAGGGCGGTCGATAGCTATTTGGGGCTTGCTGACTCGTCCGGCACCGGAAGTGCTTTCCTTGACTTCGGACTAAGCTCTAGCTAAGTCTAAATGGACAAGGAGTATCGTATGGAGGTGGCTATGAATATCGTCCCCATGCACCAAGCCAAGAGCTCTCTGTCGCAGTTGGTAAAACGTGCGGCAGGTGGTGAAACCATTTTCATCGGCAGCTATGGTCGAGCAGAGGCCGTCCTTAAGTCGGCCGCAAGTGCTAAGCCGAAAAAGCGTCTTGGTCTTCTGAAGGGCAAACTGAAGGTTCCCGACGATTTCGACGCTCCTCTGCCGCCGGAACTTCTTGCGGCGTTTGAAGGGAGCGAGGAATGAGACTGCTGCTGGACACCAACGCGCTTCTCTGGGCGTTGACCGATTCCCCGCGCATTGAGTCTGTGCGGGGACTGCTGCTCGCTGATGAGAACGAGGTCTTTGTCAGTTCCGTGTCTTGGTGGGAGATCGCCATCAAGACACGCATCGGCAAACTTGATGCCGAGTTGTCCGTGCTTCGTGCTGCAGCGCAGGAGAGCGGCTTCCTTGAGCTTCCCCTTCTTGGTGCGCATGCAGAGATGCTCGCGACCCTTCCGAGGCACCACAACGACCCCTTTGACCATATGCTGGTCTCCCAGGCCATGGCCGAACCCATGCGGCTGATTACCGGTGACTCGGTACTCTCCAGTTACACACCGCTAGTGCTACAAATTTGACGGCGTGAAGGGGGCTCTCGCTGTACGAGCGGGGGGCTCACTTGCCCCTGTCTTGCCTGTGGGAAGCCGGACAAGCAATTGGGGGGGGGCAAAGGACCGGAGGTGTGTGGTCCGCAGGTGATGCCATGTTGCCACGTTTGACCGACGAGTTGACGGTGTCGAGGCTTGGCAGGCAGACTTGACGAGTCGTGGGTTCTGGTGGCTGTATCTGTAATTTCAGTGCGTTAGACGTCTTGGCAGGGTTTGGCGTCATGGGTTGAGTGTCGTTTCAATTTTTCAATGAAAACGCGGTGTTGGGAATTTTTGGGTGTGTCTAGTTAGAGCCTTCCCCTTTAGGGGAAGGCTCTAGTAATTGGCGGGTAGACGCGTGGGCAAGTCGAGGAGGGGGGCTATTTGCTGAGTCTGCCCTGTAGGCTCATCGCTGCGGCCCTGATAGTATCGGGGCTGAGGTGCGAGTAACGCTTGGTCATCTCAAGCGTGGTATGCCCCATGAGTTCGGCGACGGTATACAGCGGTGTGCCGCTTTGCACGAGCCAACTGGCGAACGTGTGGCGCAGGGTATGGAAGACCACGCGTTGCCTGGTGTCGCTGACCCCTTCGTTGAGACCAAGTTGCTCGACGACGCGCTCGAAGGTGTCGGATACCCAGTTGCGCTTGGCTCCGTTCTGGGCCGGGAAGACGTACTCTGTGCCGTTCGGGACCTGGGAGCGCTCCGTGAGCATCGCCCGGACCTCGTCGGTCATGTACGCATGCCTGCTGTGTTTGTTCTTGGGGTCGCGGATGTAGATGGTCGCTGCAGTGAAGTTGAGGTCCGTCCAGGTGAGCGCATGGATTTCACCGGCCCTGAGGCCGCAGAAGAGGGAGAGTAGGGCGCTGTCGTGGGTGTCCTGCGATCTTTTCTTGAGCTCCGCGAGTAGGGTGCTTGCTTCGGATTCCGTCAGGAAGCGCATCCGCCTGTTGTCCTTGCGAGGTTTCTTGATGCGCGTGCAGGGGCACTCTCCGCTCACGATTTCATGATTCCGGGCCATGCCCCAGACTTGGGAGATAATGGCCAGCAGATGGCGGATGGTCGCCGCACTCCGCCCTGCGGTCATGGCGTTGTTGGCAACCTGTTCGATGAGTGGCGGGGTAAGAGCGCTGAGTGGGGAGTTGCCGAGCACCGGCTTGATCCATTTGGCGTAGTACCCGGATTCCGTCCTCATCGTCTGTGGCGTTTTGTGCAGGGTGGAGGAGGTCAGGTAGTGCCTCTCCCAGAATTCGTCCAGGGTTGTGGCCGCATGGGCTGCACGGCGCTCTTCAACAGCGGCCTGTTCGCGGGCCTCGCGCATCATCTCACGCATTTCGGCGAGAGACTGCGGGCGTCGCCCCAGCCTGATATTCTCCGTGATCCTGGCTCGCAGTTGAGATGCCTTCTGGCTGGTCATGCCTTCAGATGCCCATCCGGCACCTTCTTCCTTCGGTTTACCATCGGATTTGTACCGGATGAAGAAATAGCGATCGGGCTTCGAGCCGTGCTTGCGGGTCTGGCTTTCGCGGTAACGAACGCCGCGGTAGCTGGTGGAGGTCGTCGTGGTCATGGGTATCTCGCGGGGATGGGCATGTTTCACAGAGAGGGAGCCAGCCCCACTATAGCCCCACCTTCTGCGGGGTGACAACGCGAAATCGTGGGAAGGTTCAGGGCGCTTTTTGGCTAAATCTTGCTCTTCAATATTCTGTTTTTATGGTATAAATGTGATTTATTGGGGTGGGTCGGGAAAGGTGAGGAATATCGTGGACTAATAAACTCATAACCCGAAGGTCGTCGGTTCAAATCCGGCCCCCGCAACCAGAAAGATCAGAGGCTTACAAGGAAATCCTTGTAAGCCTCTTTCTTTTTCGGGTATTGGGAAGCCGTTGGCAAGGCTGGCCCCCCGGCGGTCCGGGAGGCCCGGGAGGCCGGAGCGGACCGCATACGGCGTCGGCATGCCAGGGAATACGGCCGTATTTGCGGGTGTTGCGGTTTTTCAGGGCGATGCCTGCGTCCTGTGCATTTCCGCGCCATGCGGGGAGAGGGTATGGTTCGGTTGAATGTACGTCCTTTTCGTGGGCCCACGCTGGTGCTGGCCTCTGCGCCGGATCCGCTGCTGCCCGGATGGGCAGGGGATGCGGAGGTGGTTTGCGTCAACGCTTCCGGTGCGATAGCCCGGCGGCTTGCCCTGCCGAGTCCTGCGGTTACGGTGATGTCGGGGTTCATGTTCGGCGATTCGATCGCCAACCACGAAGCGCGCGCGATGCTCGGCGACCTGCGCACCGGGCTGTTGGTGTACATCGATGTGGGGTGCGGATTCGCTGCGGCCCGGCGCTGCCTGCGCGCCTTGGGTTATGCATGGGACGATGTCGCGGTGCTCGGGTACGACCAGAGGGCGCAGCTTGTCCTCGATGCGACCGGGGTCGATGTCTCGACGGAAGTTGCGAAGCCTTCCACCGGGGTGTTCGCTGTGGTGCTGGCCTTGCTGCTGAAGGGCGCGCCTGTGTGCATGGCCGGGTTTTCGTTGCGGCAGGCCGGGCACGCGTACAGCGCTTCAAACCAGCCGCGCCACCATGTGCAGGCCGACATGTCGTTGCTGCGGGCGCTGGCGAAGAACGAGCGCCTGTGCACCACGGCGGCGGATGTGGCCGAACGGACGGGTATTGCGCTGGTGGCTGGGGTCGGGGCGTAAGCGCTGCGGTACCGCCGCTGTTCCGTGACGACGAAAGGGCCTTGCGGGATTCGCCGCAAGGCCCTTTGTGTCGACGGCGGGCGTTTCGTGGCCGTCCGGCCTTCCGCGCTGCGTGCCGCTGTTCCCTCTCCTGCCCCGGCTACGTCCTGTCCGGGCGGGCCAGCGAGGCCAGCGGCGCGCCGTGGTACGCCTTCAGGTACAGTTCGCGGATTTCGGCTATCAGCGGGTAGCGCGGGTTGCCGCCGGTGCACTGGTCGTCGAAGGCCTGTTCGGCCAGCAGGTCCAGCCGTTCCATGAAGTCCGCTTCGGCGATGCCCGCCTCGCGCAGCGAGCCGGGAATGTTCAGGTCGGCCTTCAGTTTTTCGATGGCCTGCACCAGCCGGGCCACCTTGCGGTCGCGGTCGTCGCCGCAGCCTTCGGTCAGGCCCAGCATGTCGGCGATGCGCGCGTAGCGGCCCTTGACGAAGGGGTAGCGGTACTGGGGCATCAGCCCCTGCTTGGTGGGGGTGTCGGTGGCGTTGTACTCGATGACGTGCGAGAGCAGCAGCGCGTTGGCGAGGCCGTGCGGCATGTGGAACGCGGCCCCCAGCTTGTGGGCCATGGAATGGCACACGCCCAGGAAGGCGTTGGCGAAGGCCATGCCCGCGATGGTGCCCGCGTAGTGCATCTTTTCGCGGGCCATGACGTCGCGCGCGCCCTCGTTGTACGCCCGGCGCAGGTACTTGAAGATCAGCCGGACGGACTCCAGCGCGTTGCCGTCGCTGAAGTTGTTGGCATAGGTGGAGGTGAAGGCCTCCACCGCGTGGGTCAGGGCGTCCAGGCCGGAGTGCGCGGTGAGCGTCCGGGGCATGTCCATGACGAATTCCGGGTCCACGATGGCCATGTCCGGCGTCAGTTCGTAGTCGGCGATGGGGTACTTCATGCCCGTGGCGTCGTCGGTGATCACCGCAAAGGGCGTCACCTCCGACCCGGTGCCCGAGGTGGTGGGCACCGCCACCATCACCGCCTTCTTGCCCAGCGCCGGGAAGGCGTAGACCCGCTTGCGGATGTCCATGAAGCGCAGGGATATCTCCTCGAACTTCAGGTCCGGCTGCTCGTACATCAGCCACATGATCTTGGCCGCGTCCATGGGCGAGCCGCCGCCGAGGGCGATGAACATGTCCGGCTGGAAGGCGCGGATGGAATCGAGCGCGGCGTAGGTGCCGGACAGGTCGGGGTCGGGCTTCACGTCGCTGAACACCCGGAACTGGATGCCCAGCTTTTCCAGCACGGCGGCCACCTTGCCCACGTGGCCCAGGTCTTCCATGGTGCGGTCGGTGACCACGAAGGCGCGCTTTCTGTCGCGCATGTCCTCCAGCGCCAGGCGCAGCGCCCCCATCTTGAAGTAGATCTTCGGGGGCACCCGGAACCACAGCATGTTCTCGCGCCGTTCGGCCACGGTCTTCACGTTCATGAGATGCTTCACCCCGATGTTTTCGCTGACGGAATTGCCGCCCCACGAGCCGCAGCCCAGCGTCAGCGAGGGGGCCAGCTCGAAGTTGTACACGTCGCCGATGGCCCCCTGCGACGAGGGCATGTTGATCAGGGTGCGCCCGGTGGTCAGCACGTCCTGGAAGTGGACGATGCGCTCGCGGTTGGCCTCGTCGGTGTACAGCACCGAGGTGTGCCCGGCCCCGCCCAGTTCCACCAGGCGTTGGGCCATGTCCACGGCGGCGGCGAAGTCGGACGCGCGGTAGAAGCCCAGCACGGGCGAGAGTTTCTCGTGCGCGAACGGGTCCAGCGGGTCGATGGCGTCCCGTTCCGCGATGAGGATCTTGGTGGCCGGCGGCACGCCGATGCCCGCCATGGCCGCGATTTCCGCCGCCGTGCGGCCCACGATGGCCGAGTTGAGCTTGCCGTCGGTGAAGATCACGCCCGCAAGGGCCTCGGCCTGTTCCGGCGTGGCGAAGTGGCAGCCGCGCGCCGCGAATTCCGCCTTCACCGCGTCGGCCGCCGCGTCCTCCACGATGACCGCCTGCTCGGAGGCGCAGATCATGCCGTTGTCGAAGGTCTTGGACAGGATGATGGAGTTCACCGCCATCTTCACGTTGGCCGTGGCGTCCACCACCACCGGGGTGTTGCCCGCGCCCACGCCGATGGCGGGCTTGCCCGAACTGTAGGCGGCGTGCACCATGCCCGGCCCGCCCGTGGCCAGGATGAGCGCCACGCCCTTGTGCTGCATGAGCTGGCGGGTCAGGTCGGGGGTGGGCGCTTCCACCCAGCCGATGACCCCGCGCGGCGCGCCCGCGGCCACGGCGGCCTCGTGCACGATGCGCGCGGCCTCCACCGTGGATTTCGCGGCGCGCGGGTGCGGCGCGAAGATGATGCCGTTGCGCGTCTTCAGCGCCAGCAGCGCCTTGAAGATGGTGGTGGAGGTGGGGTTGGTGGTGGGGATGATGCCCGCGATGACCCCGATGGGCGCGGCCACCTCGCGGTAGCCGTAGGCCGGGTCGTCGCGGATGACCCCGCAGGTCTTGTCGTCCTTGTACTTGTTGTAGATGTACTCCGAGGCGAAGTGGTTCTTGATCACCTTGTCTTCCAGGATGCCCATGCCCGTTTCCTGCACGGCCATGCGCGCAAGGTGGATGCGCTGCGCCGTGGCGGCGGCCGCGGCGGCGTGGAAGATGGCGTCCACCTGCTGCTGGGTGAAGTTGGCGAAGGCGCGCTGCGCCTCGTTTACGCGAGTGACGATGTCGTCCACGGAGATGTGGTTTGGGGAGATGTTGTTCGGGGAGATGTCGTCCGGCGTTGCGGCCGGCCCTGTGTTCTGCGTGTCGTGCTTCTTGCTCATGGGGGGCTCCTTGCCGTCGGGAAGGGCTGGCCTGCCCGGCGGTGGGGGTTCCGGCGTCCGTTGCGCCGCTTGCGGGTTGCCCGTGGCCGTCGCCGTGTCGGGATGCGGCGGGGGGCTGCGTCTATATTTGCGCATGCAACCACTCTTGGGCGGGTGCGTCAAGACCGGCATGGTCCGGAATGGGCACGTGCTGGCGGAGGCGAACTTGCCTGCGAGGTATGATGTGCTGATTTTGTGAATTACGGATTGTGGCAGGTGCGTATGGGATATTTTTAAAGTAAATACACATTGTTGAGTTGTTGGCGCTGCTCGTGGGTGTCCATCTCTCCCGGCCCGTCCTGCCCCTTTCCCCCTCGACGTGCGGCCGTGTGTTTGGCATGGTATGGGTATGGATTAACGTTTTTGGAAAGATGCGAGAATGGGGCATGCGCCCGGCCCGCCGCATGGAATGCCCGCGTTTTCGGGCGGCGCCAGGTGACAACGGGCGACAACGGGCGGCCAGGGAGGCCACATGAGCGACCATCGGACAGCGCAGTCCGCAGTCACGGCGTTTCCGGGCGCGGTGGTGCGGTGCCTCCATCCGGACGGCAGTCCGGCCGAGGTGTTGCTGGAGGAGCGGATCGAACTGTCCACCCCGGCGGGCGTGCTGGTGCCCCAGTACGTGCCGGAAGACCCCCGCAGGCAGCGGGTGCAGCCGGTGGAACTGCACCCCGGCGGCGGGTTGAAGGCGGTGTCGTTGCAGGAAAAGGCGGTGATTGAAACGCCCGCAGGCCCCATGGCGGCGGAGCGGGTCACCTTTCACCCCGGCGGCCGGTTGCGCCGGGTGTTCCCGCTGGACGGCAAGATATCCGCCTACTGGAGCGTGGAGAACGAAACCGCCCTGGCCGTGCCGCAACGCATGGAAACGCCCATCGGGGTAGTCACCGCGCGGATCATCTCGGCGCACTTCTTTCCGTCCGGCGCGCTGCGCAGCGTCACCCTGTGGCCCGGCGAGCGGGTGACCATCGCCACCCCGCAGGGACCGGCCAGCGTCAGCGTGGGGTTTTCGTTCCACGAATCGGGCGCGTTGCGTTCCTTCGAGCCGGACGCCCCCTTTGAGGCCATAACCCCCGTGGGCGCCCTGCTGGCCTTCGACACTGACCCCGAAGGCGGCATGGCCGCCGACCTGAACTCCCTGCAATTCGACGAGGGCGGCAGCGTGACGACCCTGACCACAGCCACCGACAAGGTGGTGGTGACCTGCAACGCCATGGCGGAAGCGGGTCCGGACGCCTGGCCCGCCTGCTGCCCGGATTGCGCCCGCTGGGCCGCCGCCACCGGCAGGCAGGCGCGCCAGCCCGGCCGCCTGTCCCTTGGCCCCGGCTTCCGCGACAGCCTGTGCGGCACCACGCCCACCGACCTGGTGCCCCTGCGCGTGGGCTTCACCGCCGATGTGGTGAGTCTGGACGGCCACGCCTTTTCCCGCGCCGGGCACGGCTTTTCCGTGCTGCGCGGGCTCATGCCCGTGGCGCGTACCACCTATTCGTGCTGAAGGGGGTGGCTATCGGTGGGGACTCCTTCCCTTCCTCCGCAGCGTGTTACCACCGTTTGTTTTTGTACGCCTCCGGCGGCCAAGGGGCTACCGCCCCTTGGAACCCCACGTTTGCGTATTCGTAATATCCCGGCAGCACAAATAAAAGTTTTGGGGGGAGGGGGTTCGGGGGAGGAGACCCTTTTCCACGCTTTGCGGACGCCATCCGTAGGGCTCGGAGACTCGCCTACGGCTGCCGCAAAAGGGTCCCTCCCCCGCATTACTTTCTCCGGCTATGCGTCCGGCGGTTCCCGGAAGCCCAGGCGCAGCGCGCCGCCGCGTGCGGCGCAGGCTGTGGCGCAGTCGCCGCAGTTGGTGCATTCGCTGCGCGGGGCGCGGGTGGGGATGCGCGGGTCGAGGCCCATGGAGCAGGCCCCGGCGCAGGCGCGGTCGTTGGGGGAGCAGGTGCAGCGGCGCATGTCGCGGCGGATGGCCAGCGCACCCGGCCACAATCGTGCGGCCAGGGAAAGCAGCACCGATTGCGGGCACAGGTAGCGGCACCACAGGCGGGTGCGGGTGCGCCATTCCGCCGCCAGCAGGGCGACGACGAGGACAAGGCCCGTCCACGGCCAGTCCCACGCGGAAGGGGCCGGGCGGGACAGGGCCAGCAGTTGCAGGGTGATCTCGCCGGGCAGGGAAAGCTGGTTCAGCAGCGGCGCGCCCGCAAGAACCGTCAGCGCCAGCCCGGCCGCCGCCATGCCCGCCCGGACGGGGAAGCCGTTCCTCCACGTGGGGGACAAACTGGTGAGCCGGGAGGCGTCCTGGTGAGCCGTGGCGTCCTGGTGAGCCGTGGCATGCGGGCGAGCCGCAGCGTCCGGCTCGGCTCCGGTCCGGGGACGAGCGAGGCAGGCCGCGCATGCCGCACGCGGGCCGCCCTTTCGCCGGGCATGCACCAGTTCCGAGAGCAGACCGTAGGGGCAACCCCAGGAACAGAACACCCGGCCCAGCACCACGGCCACGGCCAGCACCAGCAGCCCGCCCAGCAAAAGGCGCGCGCCGGGCAGCGCCCCGGCCGCCAGCACCTGCACGGCGGCCAGCGGGTCGGCCAGCGGCAGGCCCCACGCCTCCAGCGAGAACAGCGTACCGGACACCCCGTGGAATCCCTTGCGGTTCAGCCAGGGCAGCACCGCGAACAGGGCCAGCACGGCCCACTGCGCGGGGCGCCGCCAGCGTGCGTGCCACGGTTTCATGCCGGGCTCCCTCCGCGTCCGGACGTGGCGGCGTTTTTCTTGTCCACATCCGCCGCCGTCCTGCGTCCGGCAACCTTATCCATATCCGACGCGGTCCTTCGTCCGGCAACTTTATCCATATTCACCGCCGTCCTTCGGCCCGCGTCGGGCCGCACCACGATGGCGTCCACCGGGCAGACGTGCTCGCACACCCCGCAGCCCACGCAGGCGTCGGCCACGGCGGGAATGTCGCCGCCTTCCAGCACCATGGCCGTGCCGCGCAGCGGGCATTTGTCGTAGCAGGTACGGCACAGCACCGTGCCCACCCAGTTGTGGCAGCGGTTCTTGAGCAGCACGGCCATGCCCATGTCGGCCCGCGCCATGTCGCGCACCGGCCGCAGAGCGCCCGAGGGGCACACCGGCGGGCACTTCATGCACAGCCAGCAGGGGATGGATCTGGCATGGATGTACGGCGTGTTGCGCACCCGGCCCAGGAACCCGGCCAGGCGTCCGGCGGCCATGCGGATGGACCCGTACGGGCACGCCTCCGCGCACTTGCCGCAGTGGATGCACCGGGCGCGGAATTCCGCCTCGGCCCGCGCGCCCGGCGGCCGCAGCAGGCCCGACGCCATGCCCCCGGATGCCGGGAGTGACCCCCCGCCGTCCGGCGGTTTGGAGGATGCGGACACCTCAGGCGCTCCGGTGCTTGCGTTCCCACGGCGGACACTTGATGGAGCCGCCGTCGGCCAGTTCGTCCTCGTAGGTCAGGTAGGCCAAGTCCACCGACAGCACGCCTTCCCAGGCCGCCAGCCGCTTGAACTCCTGTTCCATGCGGTCCGACTCGGCCTCCAGCACCGCCACCATGCGGCCCGGAACCTCCGCGCGCTGCACCTCGGCAATGCGCGGGTCCACCGCCAGCCGCGTCCATACGGCTTCCGCCGCGTCCGCGTCCGTCTGCACCAGAATGCCTGCTATGGCCATGCTGCGCTCTCCGTTGAAAAGTTTGGGGGGGGGGGAGGAAACAGGAGGTTCCTCCCTCCCCCGTTGTCTCTTCTCCCGCCGTGCCTACGCCTTGCGTATCCGTGCCGCGCAGATCTTGTATTCGGGCTCGCGCGAGATGGGGTCGGTGGCGTCCAGGAACAGCTTGTTGACCAGCTTTTCCCTGTCGAAGAACGGCACGGCGATGAGCCCGGTGCGGCACACGTCGCTGACGCGCGCGGGCAGGGTCATCTTGTCGCGCCGGGTTTCCACCACGCAGGCGTCGCCGTGGGCGATGCCGAGGCGCGTGGCGTCGTCGCCGTTGATCTCCACGAAGGCCGAGGGGTTGGCCTTTTGCAGTTCCGGCACCTTTCCGGTCATGGTGGCGGTGTGCCAGTGGTCGATGACGCGCATGGAGGTCAGGTACAGGGGGTAGTCGGCGTCGGGCTCTTCCGCCGCGCCCTGGTAGGGGCGCATCCACAGGGCGGCCTTGCCGTCGGGCCTGCCGTAGAAGAAGAACTTGTCCGGATGGTCGGCGGGCACGATGGGGTCTTCGCCGCGCACGTAGCGCAGCCGGGTGCCGGGGTGCTTCTCGTGGGGGCAGGGCCAGATGAGGCCCGATTCCTTGCGCAGGCGTTCGCGGGTCATGCCGTAGAAGTCGTAGGTGGTGCCCTTGCTGACGGTGCGCCATTCCTCCCACACGTCGGCGGCGTTGCGGAAGTCGACCAGCTTGGGGTCCACGCCCGCGCGCCTGGCGAACTCCACCAGGGTGTTGACGGTGGGGCGGCAGCCCTGCGGCGGCTCCACGGCCTTTTCGATGAGCGCGTAGCGGCGTTCGCCGCAGCCGTACACGCCGTCGCGCTCGCACCAGAAGGCCGGGGCCAGCACCAGGTCGGCGTAGCGCAGGGTGACGGCGTCGGGGAACGCCTCGATGACCGCGATGAACGCGTCCGGGTGGCTCATGGCCTTGTGGACCTTGTTCAGGTTGGGCAGCGTGTGGGCGGGGTTGGTCTCGCAGATCAGCAGGGCCTTCACGTCGCCCCGGCCAAGGGCCTCGAACAGGGCCACGGTGTGGTAGCCGGGCTCGGGGGCGATGGTGCCTTCGGGCACGCCCCACAACTGCTCCATCTCGGCGCGGTGCTTGGGGTTGGGGATGGCGCGGCCCGCGGGCAACAGGTGCGAGAGCGCGCCCGCGTCGCGCACGCCGCCGCAGGCGTTGGGCTGCCCGGTCAGCGAGAAGGGGGTTGCGCCGGGGCGGCAGATCTGCCCGCTGATCAGGTGCAGGTTGTGGATCAGGTTGTTGGCCCACACCCCGCGCACCCGCTGGTTGATGCCCATGCACCACAGCGACGTGGTGGCGGGCGATTCCGCGAACAGGCGCGCGGCCTGCCAGATCTGCTCCTCGGGGATGTGGCAGATGCCCGCCACCTTCTCGGGCCGGTAGTCCTCCAGGAAGGCCTTGTAGTCGTCGAAGGAGCAGTCCTTGCCCTCGTTGTCCTTGAAGGCCACGTACTTGCCCCAGAAGCGGGAGTTGTCGAGTTCCTCGTGCACCATGACCCAGGCCATGGAGTTCATCAGGGCCAGGTCGGTGCCGGGGCGGAAGGCGATGTGCAGGTCCGCGATGCGCGAGGTGTTGGTGCGGCGCGGGTCGGCCACGATGATCTTGACGCCGGGCGTGGCCTGCTTGCGCCGCGCGATGCGCCGGAACAGCACGGGGTGCGCCTCCGACGTGTTGGACCCGATGATGAAGAAGCACGAGGCCTGGTCGATGTCCTCGTAGGTGCCCATGGGCTCGTCCTTGCCGAACGAGGTCACGTAGCCGCCCACGGCCGAGGCCATGCACAGGCGGGGGTTGCCGTCCACGTTGTTGGTGCGCAGCCCCGCCTTGAAGATCTTGCTGGCCAGGTACGATTCCTCGGTCAGACACTGGCCCGAGCCGTAGTAGGCCACGGACTTGGGGCCGTGGGTGTCGATGGCCGTGCGGAACTTCCTGGCCAGCAGGTCCAGCGCCTCGTCCCAGCCGATGGGTTCGAGGGGGCCGCCCTTGGTCCTGCGCACCATGGGGCTGGTGACCCGGTCGGGCGAGTTCAGCACCGGGATGAGCAGCGCGCCCTTGAGGCACAAGAGACCCTTGTTGTGGTTGTCCGGGTCGCCCTTGATGGCCACGGCCTTGCCGTTCTTCACGCCCACGAGCACGCCGCAGCCGGTGCCGCAGTAGCGGCATACGCCCTTGACCCAGGTGTCGGGCTTTTCGTCCTGCTGGGCGGCCGATGCCGGCAGCGGCGCGCCGCTGACGGCGGCCAGCGCGGCGGACAGGGCCATGTAGCGCAGAAAATCGCGTCTGGTGCATTCCATGGTGAGCTCCTTGCTATGGGGGCATGGTTGCAACGCAGGTTTTTTGTTCGCCGGCAAGGAAAACAAGCCTGACATCAGGGAGTATACTTTTGTGGTATTCGACCTGAGGGCAGGCGACGTTTGACGAAGCCGGCGGGCAAAAGGACGCGTTGCGGGCATGCCCTAATCCAGCGTGGTCTTGGTGGTGGCTTGCCGGTTGACGTAGGCGTCGCCGTGCATGGGGTTCTGGTGGTTGGGGTGGCACGCGGAACAGTTGCCGCGCGTGCCGAACTTGGCCTCCATGCGGTCCATGCTGGGGGCGTGGCAGCGGGCGCAGATCTCCACGCCGGGGGAGCGGTTGAAGGCGATGGCCCCCTTGCCGTCGGGCTGGCCGTGGCAGGTCTGGCAGCGCACCAGGGTGATGCCGTGCTTGCCCTCGTACCAGTCCTGGGCCACGCGGGGCGTGGATTTCACGTGGCAGCCGTAGCAGTCGCCCATCTTTTCGGGCGCATCGAGGTGCCTGGCCGCCTCGCAGCGCACGCCGGGAAAGGCCAGGCGCACGTACAGGAAGAACGCGGCCATCAGCAGGGCCAGGCCCGCCAGCACGACGACCGCGCGGTTGCGCAGCAGCGGGTGGGCCAGGATGGACGTTGACCGTGAGGTCGGCGTGGTTCCCGTCGGATCGGGCGTCATGGACGTGCCTCCTTGAGCTTGGCGGCGAATTTGGCGTTGGCGGCCAGGCGCTGGTCGAAGCGCGGCAGGTGCGCCATGTTGCGGTGGCAGCCCGCGCAGCCACTGCGGGAGATGCCGTTCTTGCCCTCGTAGTTCTCGTGGGCCAGGCGTCCGGTTTCGGACACGGCGCCGTCGTTCTTGGCGTTGCGGGTCAGGTCCTGGTGGCAGGCGCGGCAGTTGGCATCGTCCACGAACCGGCGCGCCATGGGCTGCATGGCGGCCCGGTCCATATCCTCGCCCTTGCCGCCGTAGTGGGCCCAGATGTCCTTCACCCCCAGGTACGTCTTGGCGGCGACCATGCGCACAAGGCCCGTACCGGGGATGTGACATTGCGAACACCCGATGGGCGCGCCCTTGGCGTCCTTGGCGTGGGGCGAGGCGTCCAGTTCCGTCTGGTAGACCTTCATCTCGTGGCAGGACATACAGAACGCGGTGGTGGACGTGGCCTTCACGCCATAGGCGCTCGCACCGAGGGCGACCACGGCCAGGCCCACGGCCATGATCCAGAAACTTCGGGAACGGGGTGGCATGCGCATGCCTCCGGCTGAGGGTTGGGGGATTGCGAGCCCCATTGTGAAAGAATGCACAGCAAGAGGCGGGCCAGCGTGCGAGTGGTCGCTAACATGCCGTAACGACGCGAGTTCATGATGCAGGGCCGAGCCGGTCAGTCATGTTTTTCTGAAAGACTGTCAGCTATTTCTGAAAATTCGTGTTTTTCGTACAGACGGGGGTGGAGACGGAACGGAAGGCGGGGTGCGAGAGGGGGGGCTGGTTGCTGGCGCTGGAGGGGCGTGCCTGCCGGGGGCGCGGAGCCGTGCGGCGGGCCGCAAGGGGGGATGCGCAGGGTGCGCGGGGTGTGCGGACCGGGAAGGGCCGGGGTGTGCGGACCGGGCCGGGGTGGGGGGAGGTCGGTGCGGGCGGCCTGGCGGGAGGGGCGGTCTATTCCACCGGGCCCCGGCGCAACTGCATGGCCCGCAGGATGGCCCGGCGCAGCACGCCCATCTCCACCGGCTTGGCCACGTAGTCGTCCATGCCCGCCTCCAGGAACGTTTCGCGGTCGCCCACCATGGCGTGGGCGGTCATGGCCACCACGGGAATGGACGCGCGGGCGGCGAAGGCCGGGTCGGTGCGGATGGCGCGGGTGGCGGATATGCCGTCCATGACCGGCATCTGCACGTCCATGACCACGCAGTCGAACTTGGCGTGGCGCAGGGCGTCCAGGGCCTGCTGGCCGTCGGGGGCCAGGGTCACGGTCATGCCGGACTTCTCCAGCATGCGGCGCACGGCCAGCTGGTTCACGGCGTCGTCCTCCACCAGCAGCACGTGCAGCCCCGCCGGGGTTTCCGGCAGGGCGTCGTCCCTGGCGCGGCCATCGGGGTTGTCCGCCTCTCCGTGCGCGGGGGAGTGCGTTGCCCGCGCCGCCATGCGGGGATGCGCGCCCGGCAGGGCGGAAACGTCGGCATGGCGGGCGGGCATGCCCAAGCCCGCGTCGCCGGTCACGGGGGCGTCCGCCTCGGGGACATCCTGTCCCGGCGGCGGGGGCTGCCGCGTTTCGTCGGCGTCCCGCAAGGCGCCGAAGGGCAGCGAGATGAACACCGTGGTGCCCTCCCCCTGGGTGCTTTCCAGCGAAAGTTCGCCGCCCATCAGGGCCACCAGCCGCCGCACGATGGACAGGCCCAGCCCCGCCCCGCCGTGCCGCCGCACGTGCGAGCCGTCCAACTGGCTGAACGGCTCGAAGATACGTTCCAGGTGCGGCTCCGGAATGCCGATGCCGGTGTCGCGCACTTCCAGCAGCAGGTGCAGATGGGCGGGCCTGCCCGCGGGGGTGCCCCCGGCAGCGTTCCCGGCAGCGCCCGCGGGCAGGCCCAGCAGGACGAGTTCCACGGTCACCGAGCCGGAGTCGGTGAACTTTATGGCGTTGCCCACCAGGTTGAAGGCGATCTGGCGCAGCCGGGCCTCGTCGCCCACCAGCCGCGCGGGCAGGCGCGGGTCCAGCCGGATGTCCAGTTCCAGTCCCTTTTCGCGCGCGGGCAGCAGGAAGATGTCGCGGATGGACGCCGCCACACCCTCCAGCGCGAAGGGCGCGGCGCGCAGGGCCAGCCGGCCGGCCTCCACCCGCGACAGGTCCAGCACGTCGGACAAGAGCTGGGTGAGCCGCCGGGCCGAGGTGATGGCGCTGGTCAGGTAGTCCTGCTGCTCGCCGTCCAGGGCGGTGGTCTGCAGCAGTTGCAGCATGCCCAGCGCCCCGTTGAGCGGGGTGCGGATTTCGTGGCTCATGTTGGCCAGGAATTCGGACTTGGCCAGGTTGGCGGCCTCGGCCATGGCCTTTTCGCGCAGCAGGGCGGCCTCCGCCTCCTTGCGGCCGGTGACGTCCACGGCCATGCGGATCACCGCGCGGCGGCCGTCGGGCAGCGAGCCCAGCGGCGCGGAACTGAAGTCCCACACCCTGGCCGAGCCGTCGGCGCAGGTCACCGGGTGTTCGCCGTCGGCCCGGCGCGCGCCCAGGGCGTACAGGGTGTCGGTGTCGGTGGGGTGGCGCGCGGCATCGCCCGTGCCGCCATCCCCGCCGCCCGGCCCCGCGTCCTGTCCCGCGCTTTGCCCCGCATGGGGCACATGCACCGGGTCGCCGCGCATGGCCAATTCCTCCCAGCGGGCCAGGGTGGGCACGCTGCCGGGAGTGTAGCCGGAAAGTTCGCACCAGCTGCGGTTGAGGGCCAGCACGGTGCCGTCCTCGTCGTGGATCATCACCGGCACGGGCGCTTCCTCGATGGCCGCGCGGAACTGCCGTTCGCTGGCCAGCAACTGGCGGCGGGCCGCGTACTGGGCGCTGACGTCGGTGAACACCAGCACCGCCCCGGTGATCTCGCCGGCCGCGTCGTGGATGGGGGCGGCGCTGTCCGAGATCTGGTATTCCGCGCCGTCGCGAGCCAGCAGCAGGGTGTCGTTGGACAGTTCCACCACCTGGCCGGTGCTCACGGCGCGGGCCACGGGGTCGGGCACCGGTTCGCGCGTGCCGCCGGAGACGATGACGAACACCTCGCCGATGTGCCGCCCCCTGGCTGTGCCGAAGGGCCAGCCGGTCAGCCGTTCGGCCACCGGATTCATCAGGGTGACGCGTCCGGCGCGGTCGGTGGCCATCACCGCGTCGCCGATGGAGCGCAGGGTGACGGCCAGGTTCTCGCGGCTGGTGCGCAGGGCCTCTTCGGCCTGGCGGCGGGCGGTGACGTCGGAATGGGTGCCCACGAAGCGCAGCGGCGCGCCGTCTTCCGCAAGGGACATCACCTTGCCCCGGGCCAGCACCCAGATGTACGAGCCGTCCTTGCGCCGCATGCGGTATTCCGAGCGGTAGGTGGCGGTGGCGCCGGAAAGGTGCAGGTCCATGTCGGCCCGTACGCGCTGCCGGTCGTCGGGATGCACCCGGCCTTCCCACTCGCGGAGCGAGGCGCCGATCTCGTGTTCCCCGTACCCCAGCAGTTCCTTCCAGCGGGGCGAAAGGAACAGCTCACCGGTGCGGATGTTCCAGTCCCACACGCCGTCGCCGGGTCCTTCCAGGGCGAACTGCCAGCGTTCCTCGCTGTCCACCAGGGCCATCTCGGCGGCGCGGCGGCGGTCGGCGGCCACCTTGAACAGCAGGGTGAGGCCGCACAGAAAGCCCATCCACAGCACGAAGACCACCCGCGTCAGGCGGCTCTGGCGCTCGGCATCCTCCACGAAACGGACGAAGACGTTGCGCTCCAGCGCGTCGCCCAGCCGGTCCAGTTCGGTGAAGGCCCTCCGCTGTTCCAGCACCAGCAGGGGGCGCTCCTCGCGCGGCGTGGAAAGGCGGGCGTTGGTGGTGCGGTCCAGCGCGGTGATGCCGTCGGCGTAGATGCGCAACTGGGCCGCCAGCATTTCCGGCGCGTCGTCACGGAAGGGACGGACGGCGGGAATGGCGGGGACGCCCGGAATGGCGTGGCCGGGCAGGGCGCCGCCCGGCGCCAGCAGTTCGTCCACGGCATCGTACAGCCTGCCTGCGCCCTGCTCGAAATAGGCGCCGTGGATGCCGGGCAGGATGTCGGTGTCGCCCGCCAGTTGGCGTTCCGCGGCCAGTTGCCCCTTCAGCAGGTCGGCCCGGGCGATGCGCAGCGCCTTCACCACCGGCAGGAAGCCGCGCAGGCTGGCGTGCCAGCCGTGGTTGACCCACAACAGCAGGACGCCGGAGCACACCAGCGCCAGGATGCCCCCGGCGATGGCGATGTTGCGGCTCTGCGAGATGACGGGGCGTCTGGTCATGCTGCGGGTCCTGTGGTGGATGTGCCGGATGTGCCGGATGTGCCGGACGTGGCTGGCGTGGCGGTCGTGGCGGGTTCGGCGTCCATGGGATGGAGGCGTGCGATGCGCGGCCCGCGCCGGGTCAGTCGCCGGGGACGCGTCCGTCGGGGGCGCGTCCGGCGGAGGCGCGTCCGTCGGGGATGGACCAGGGGGGCAGGGTGGTGGCGTCGAAGCCGAAGGGCCGCACCAGCGCGAGGTGCTCCGGCGAGCCGATGAAGGTGCGCAACTGCTCGTTCACCCTGGCCGCAAGGGCTGCGTCTTCCTTGCGGAAGGCGAAGGCGCACAGCCCGGCCACGGACCTGCCCTCGATGACCGGCTGGGCGAACGGCCGCGCGGCCTCCAGTTCGTCCGGCTGCTGGCGGGCCAGCAGCACCACCGTGGGGCCGGAAAGGGCCAGGCCGTCCACGCGGCCCTTGCGCACGGCGGTCATGCCCGCGTGCGCGTCGGGCACCAGAAGCAACCGCTCGGCGGGCATGCCCAGCAGCAGCAACTGGCGGTGCTCCACGGCGCCGTCCAGCACGGCCACGGTGACCTCGCCGCGCCCGGCGAGCGAGGCGTAGTCGTGCAGGTCGCGCGGGTTGCCGCGCCGCACCAGCAGGCCCTGCCCCACGGTGCTGGAGGGCAGCGAAAAGGCCACGCGCGCCGTCCGGTCGGGCGTGATGAACATGCCCGCCGCGATCATGTCGATGTGCCCGGCCAGCAGGTCGGGGATCAGGGCGTTGAAGTCGCCGAGCACCCAGCGCACCCGGGTGATTCCCGCGCGGGTCAGCACCGCACGGGCCACTTCCGGGGCCTCGCCGGTCACGGTGCCCTCGGGGGTACGGTAGGCGTACGGGGGTTCCAGGGCGTAGCCCACCCGCACCGTGCCCCCACGCCACGCCGTATTGTCCGGTTCGGGCAGTTCAAGCAGCAGGAAGAGCAGGGCCGTCACCGCGCAGGCCAGGGCGACGAAGCCGAGCAGTGAAGAACCGGGGCGCGGACGTCTGGTGGGCATGGGGCTTGCGTGTCCTGTGGCTGGGCGCGGCGCGCGTGCGTCGGCCGGAACCGTTTTGCCGCCGCTGTGCCATACGCCGGCGTATCGGAACATTATTCTTTGCCGCATGGAGGCACGGCGTCAATTGGGGGTTACCGCGCCACCCTCCGGGGAGCGCCCATGCTGATGGTAGGGTTGCCCCGCTACGTGCGAAGGGGAACGCGCAATGCGGTGTAACGGTCTTGACATGGAGGGGCAGGCAATGAAGTATGCGACAACCCACCGCCTTGGGGAGGGCAGGACATCGGTCGCGCCCTGGCGCGCAGCAGGGGAGAACCCGTGCACGACGAACAGTATCCGGTCATACTCGGCGTCTATTCATTGCAGCAGGATGCCGTGGTGGGCATAGGCGGCACCGCGTCGCAGCAGCGGCAGGTCACCTATTGGTATGCACGCAAACTTGATGCGGGCACCTGCGAAGTGCAACCGCTCAACGTGCACCATGTGCCGTCTGGCATTCGTAAATCAATGGAAGAACTTGATTTTCTTCGTTCGTACATGCCGGAACCGCTGTACTACAAGCATCATACGGTACCGGCGCTGGCGTCCCTGCACCGCAAGCTGGCCGAAGGCGAGGCCTGCCTTGCCGAACTGCGCCTGGACGATGCGGAACGGGCGTTCATCAAGGCGCTGATGATCGACGACCTGAACGTGCCCGCCAACTTCGGCCTGGGCGAGGTGTACGCGGAAAAGAAGGACGTGGCCCGGCTGCGCAAGGTGCTGAACGTGCTCATGGGCAGCGACGAGGCGTTCCTGACGGAACACCGGGTGCGCTTCAACAAGTTCGGCATCAGCCTGCGCAAGAACGGGCACTTCGACGATTCGCTGCGCTTCTACCACAAGGCGCTGGAATGTCGCGAGGACGAACACCTGCATTTCAACATCGCGCGGGTGCACTTCGACAAGGGCGATACCGGCGCCTGCATGGAACACCTGACCAGGGCCCTGGCCATGCGGCCCGACTTCACCGAGGCGCAGCGCTTCCTGACCTTCTGCGGCGGCCGGACCTGCTCCGGCCTGTAGCGGGGCCGGGCGCGACGCCGCGCGATGTTGAGTTCGAAACGAGGACGGCCGTCACGCGAAGTGGCGGCCGTCGTGCGTTGCGGGGGAAGTGGGGACTTCGTCGCCGCGTTTCCTGCGGTTGTGCAGGGGGGTGCCGTCGCCCGGCCGGGGCACGTGGCATCAGGCCGGGGCATCCCATGGGCATTCGCCGGGCCGGGCGCCGCCCGGCGGCAAGTGGCGGCGCATGAACAGGGTGTCGATGGCCCGCTTGAGCAGGAAGGCCGGGCGGCCGCCGAAGCACAGCGCCGCGCCCCCCAACGGGCGGTGCAACACCCCCGTGCCCGCGCCGGTGTCCAGCACCAGCAGATGGCCGGGCCGGGGAACGTAGGGGACGAGGGCGGGCTGGCCGGATGGCCGGGATGCGTCCGTGGAGCGCCGCGCATGCCCGTCCAGCCGGGCCGCCAGGTTGGCGGCCAGCACGGGCCCCTGGCGCACGGCGTGCACCCCCACGCGGGGGAGCGGTGCCGGGGTGAAGTGGATGCAGTCGCCCCCGCCGAACAGGTCCGAGTGGGCGGGGCAGCGCAGGTGCGCGTCCACGGCAAGGCTGCCGTCCGGCCCCACGGGCAGGCCCGATGCGGCGAACAGCGGCGGCGGGGCCACGCCGGTGGCCGCCAGCACCACATGGGCGGGCAGGGTGCGGCCGTCGTCCAGCAGCACGCCGTCCGTTTCGACACGTACGGCCCGCGCGCCCTCGACGATGCGCACGCCGCGCGTCGCGGCCACCGCGCGGCACAACGCGCGCGCCCGTTCCGGAAGATCGGGCAGCAGCCCGCGCCCGGCCACGAGAGTCACCGAATCCCCGGCGGGTACGGTGGGGATGGCGTTGCCCCGCGCCCGGGCAAGGCACACCGCCGCGTTGCAGGCCACCTCCAGCGCGGCCGGGCCGCCGCCCGCCGCCACCACGTGCACCGGACCGCGCGCGGCCAGCCGCAGCAGCGCCTGCCGGGCACGATACAGGTTCTCGATGGGCTTGACCGGCAGCACTGGCAGCACCGGCAGCATAGGGGGTATCGACGGTATCGACGACACCGGGGGCATGCCGCCAACGTCCGGCCCGTCCCCGCCGCAGGGCAGGGAATGCGTCACCACCGACCCCACGTTGCACGAGCACACGTCGTACTCCAGCCGCAGGCCGGAGGCGAAGTGCACGGCGTGCCCCGGCGCGTCGATGCGCACGGCCGTGCCGGTGATGAACGCGCCGCCCGCCGCCTCCACCATGCGCCGCACCGGCAGGGCCATGGCCTGCGGCGGGTACGTGCCGCCCAGCACGCCGGGGCCCATGCCGGAATAGCAGTGGCAGGGGCCGGGTCCGGCCACGGTCACCGTATGTCCGCGCGCCACCAGCGCGGGAATGGCGCGGATGGCGTCGAGGTGGGCGTGCCCCGCGCCGAGCAGCAGCAGGCGGGCCATGGGGTCTCCTTGGATGGCGTGGGAATGGCTGCCCGACCGTAGCAGCGGACGCGGGGCGCGGCAACGCGCCGGGGCGGGGCGGCAAGACCGCCCTGCGCGCGCCGCCCTTTCTCCCGGCGTTTCCGCGCCCGTCCTCCACCGCGACCGCCCCGCACTCCATGCGGAATGCGGGGCGGCGTGCGGGAGGGGGACGGGGCTGGAGGCTGCGGAAACGATGTCTACCTATGCGGCGTTGCGGTCGCGGTACATGGCCCACTGTTGCAGGAAGGCCGCCTCGAAGGACCGGCTTTCGGCGTAGGCGCGGGCGGCGGCGCGCATGGCGTCCAGCCGGGCCGGGTCGGCGGCCATGTCCAGCATGGCCCGGGCCATGGCCGTGGCGTCGCCTTCCGGCACGATGGCCCCGGTGCGGCCGGGCAGCAGGTTTTCTTGCGGCCCGCCCTTGTCGGTGACCACCACCGGCAGGCCGGATGCCTGCGCCTCCAGCACCACGTTGCCGAAGGTGTCGGTGCCGGAGGGAAACACGAAGACGTCCGACGAGGCGTAGGCGTTGGCCAGGTCGTCGCCGGTGAGGTACCCGGTGAAGGTCACCGGCAGACCGCGCAGGGTCTGTTCCAGTTCGGCGCGGGCCGGGCCGTCGCCCACCAGCACCAGCCGCAGGTGCGGGGCACGGGCCGCCACCAGCCGGTAGGCGTCGGCCAGCACGTGCAGGTTCTTTTCGCGCGACAGGCGTCCCACGTACAGGAAGCGCACCGGCTGGGCCGCCGGGCGGGACGCGCCTGCCCCGGCGCGTGCCTCCCCGCTGTCCGGGAACGAGCGCGGCAGGGTCACGGTGCTGCCGTCGTAGCGGCTGAAGAACCCGTTGCGGCGGGCCGGGGTGAAGGTTTCGGTGTCGATGCCGCGCGGGTAGAAGGCGATGCGCTCGCGCGCGATGCCCCGTTCCGCCAGTTCGTCGCCGGTGGCGTGCGAGGGCACGTATACCCGGTCCATCTGGTTGTAGTACCAGATCATGTACCGCCACATGGCTTCTTCCAGCCCGGCGTCCTCGGTCAGCATCATCACGTACTGCGGGAAGGCGGTGTGGTAGGTGGCGTGGATGGGCAGGCGCAGGATGCGCGCCGCCGCCAGCGCCACCAGCCCCACCGGGCCGGGGGTGGCGGAGTGCAGGTGGGTGAAGCCCTGGCGGTAGCAGTGGTCCAGGATCTTCAGCACCGGCGGGTAGTACAGGGCAAGGCCGGGGTACTCCGGCATGGCGAACGAGCCGATGGGCCGGAAGGTGAACACGTCGGAACGGTCGGCCAGTTCCGGGTCGGCCACGCCGTCGGGCGCGCAGGTGATGACTTGCAGGCGCTTGTCGTTGCGGCGGGCGATGTCCAGTTGCAGTTGCAGGGTGCGGGCCACGCCGTTGACGTCGTAGAAGGTGTCGGTGAAGTGCCCCACGTGCAGGCGGCCCGTGGCGTGCCATTCATCGGCATGGGCATCGGCATGGGCGTCAGCATGGGCGTCGGCCCCGGCGTCGGGGGTGGCGCCGGTGGAATGGGGGGCATGGGGCCGGGGACCGGAAGGCGTGCCCCCCTGCGCGTGCGCCCCGCGCCCGGCCTCCGCCTCGTGCGGCAGGAAGTGGTCGCGGCAGGCGCGGGCGAAGGCGCGGTCCTTGGTGAACAGGGTGTACCCCACGAAGTACGGGGCCAGGATGGCGTAGAGCGACCCTGCCGAGCCCACCACGTTGAACACGCTGAACAGGTCCGCGCCCATGGCGTTGTCCAGCAGGGTGTCGGCGAAGGTGCGCAGCACCCGTTCCGAGGCCTGGTCGGCAAAGCGCATCCAGGCGCGCTCGGTGCGCTCGCCGGTGATGTCGGCGGCGGGGCCGTCCAGCAGGGCGCGCAGTTCCGGGTCGTTGCGGATGATGTCCGCCGCTTCCGTTTGCAGATGGTCCTGCACCGTGCGCGGGGTGGAGCCGGAAAACGACAGCTTCGGGCGGCGGTACCCGATGAGCCCGTGCAGCCTGGTCAGCAGGCCGCCTTCCGGTTCCGGCGCGCCGGTCAGCACCCGGTCGGCGAAGCGCAGCACCGTGTCGCGGTTGACGTGGCGGGCCAGGCCGAAGCGCTGTTTGTAGAACTGGTAGGCGATGGAATACAGGTTGTGGGCCATGGTCACCGGGGTGGCGGCGCTGCCGTGCGGCGTGCCGCGCCCTTCCATCACCCCGCGCAGGGCGTCGCGCACGCGGCCGTGCCCCACGCCGGAAACCCCCTCGATGATCGTGTGGCTGCGGGCGATGTTCAGCGAGGAATGGTCGTCGGACCCGGCCATGAGGTGCTTCACCCACGGCCGTTCCATGCGCGGGGTCATGTCCTGCCGGTCGGCCATGGCGTCCATGTCGGCCGGGGTCAGCCCCTGCACCACGGCCCGCAGGATGCCGTTCTGGAAGTCGTCGCGCGAGCCGTTCAGCTCGAACACCCGGAAGAGCAGCAGCAGCCGTTCCATGTGGTCCAGGGTCAGGCGTTCGTTCAGCGAGTACATGGCGTGGGCGCAGGCGTGGGGAATGCCCGACACGGACAGGTAGTCCACCAGGTCGTAGATGTTCTCGCGCAGGCGGGTGATGTCCGCGTGGTGGACCTCGGTCAGGTCCCAGGCCAGCACGTGGATCTTGCAGCGGTCTTCGGGGAAATAGGCGGTGATTTCCTCGCTGACGAAGGTGTGGTCCAGGTGGGCGATTTCGAGGCTGCCCGCCAGGGTGTTGTGGTCGGTGATGGTGACCAGGTCCATGCCCCGGCGGCGGGCGATGTCGTACAGCGCCCTGGGGTCGGTGTAGCTTTCCGCGCAGCCCAGCTTTTGCAGAATCCACTGCGAGGGGCGGGTGGAGTGGCGCGAGTGCACGTGCAGGTCAACGGAGAGCGGGGGCGAAAGGGACGGGGCCGCCGGGGGGGCCGGGGAAGAAGAGGACCGCGCGGACGCTGTGCCGCCCGTGCCCGCGCGGGACGTGGATGCGTCTGCTGACGCGTCTGGTGACGCGCCGGGTGCGGCGGGGGAAGCGGAACGGGGTGCGCCGGTGGATTGGCCGGTAGCCATGGGGTGCGACCTCCTGCGGGTTCCGGGGCCGCGCGTGGCGGTGCGAGCGCGCAGGCGCGGCGGCGGGTTGGGCGATTCTGGAAAGAGTCTACAGATCGCCTGACGGTGTTGCAGGAGCAATGCGCCCCGGCGGTGGCGCATGCGTGACGATGCCGTGAATCTTGCGGACGGTTGGGTGACGTTGTGGCGGCGGGCACCCGGAGGGGCAAGGAGGGGGCTTGGAAGGGCGGCGCCGCGTGGCGCGGGACGTGGAGGGCGGGAGCCCTAAGCGCGACGGCGCCTCACGGTAATCAGATTGCCGAAGATGGCGAGATACACCAGCGAACAAGGGACCACCAGCCCGAAGAGGTCTTTGGCATAGGCGTCCTCTGGAGTGCTCCAGAACCACAGCGGGTTGAAAATGGGACCGTCGGGATTGGGCGCGAACAGGTCATTGCGGCCTGAGTAGATCATGAGAAAGAGCATGACCACGCTGTAGCCGATGACCCACCCCATGGCGTGTTGCAGGGCGGCCTCGTCGCGCAGGCCGCGCAGGGCCAGCGTGATGACCCACAGCCGTACCCCGATGGCAGCGGCCTGGTGCAGCAGGCCCACCTGTTCCGGCGCGCCGCCGACGATCCACACCACGAAGTCCAAGACGCCGAACAGAATCAGCAGGGCAACGGTGATGCGGCGTTTCATGCGGGCCTCCCGGCGGGCGGGGCAGATGCGGAACGGGGCAAGGGGCGGCAAAGCGAGCGTGAATCACGTGCGCCGAAACGGGAGCAACGTCCTTTCGATAGCGCGGTTGGCGTGCGGACGAAAGCGGGCCGCGCGGCACGGGACGGATGCGGAAAGAACGCGCGGGCGGAGTGTTGCCGCTGCCGGGGTGGTTGCCCCATGCCGGAACGCGTGACAGGCCGCCCGCTACGCCGCCAATATGTAGTCCCGACCCTGCACGTAGCCCACGCCGTCAAGGAATTCCGTCAGTTCTTCCGCCGCGCCGTGCCCGGCCAGATACGCCACCAGAAACCCCTTGCCCGGCGCGGGCATGGCCTCGCGGCCCAGCACGGGCAGGCCGTCCACCCGGTTGCCGATCTTGCGCGGGTCGATGTCGATCCACGCCCGCACGGCAATGCCCTGCTCCATCAACTGGCGCGCCCGGCGGCGGCTGGCGCGGCCCGCGCCCACCACCCACACCTCGGGGTGGTGCGGATTGTGCCGGGCCAGCCAGCGGGCCAGGTACAGCCCCTTCAGGGTGTAGAAGCCGTCTTCCGCGTAGTTGGGGTGGGTGCGTGAAAGGCGGCCCGGCGGGTCGTTCCAGGTCAGCAGGGTGTGCGGCAGCTTGGCCATGGCCACGCCCGCGTCCAGCCAGCGCAGCCACAGTTCGTAGTCTTCCGGGAAGGGGCCGTCGGCGTACGCGCCGTGCATGCCCGGCAGTTCCGCGCGGAACATCACGGAGGGGTGCGCGAAGGGCGATTCGCGGAAGCGGGCCAGGGCGATGTCCGCGGGGTCCAGCAGGGTGTTGGTCCAGTCCACGTGGCGGGCGTAGCCGCCGCAGCGGTGGCGGTCGCCGCCGAAGGCCACGCGGCAGCCCACCAGGCCCATGTGCGGGTGGGCGTCCAGATAGGCGCATTGCAGGGCCAGGCGCTGCGGGTGGCAGGTGTCGTCGGCGTCCATGCGCGCGATGTATCGGCCGCGCACAAGGGCAAGACCGTGATTCAGCGCGGCCACGATGCCGCCGTGGGGGATGCGCGCCGGGCGGATGCGGGCGTCGCGCCCGGCAAAGGCGGCGAGCAGGGCGGGGGTGGCGTCGGTGGAGCCGTCGTCCACGGCCACCACCTCGAAGTCCGCGCCCGTTTGCCGCAGCAGGCTTTCCAGCGTGGCGGGCAGGGTGGCGGCGGCGTTCCAGACGGGCAGCACGACGCTGACGGCGGGGCGGGGCTGGGGCATGGCGGCGCGGGTTGGGGTGAAAACTCCGGGAGGGGGAGTCGCCTCCCTCCCCCCGTCATGTGTTCCTATCCTTCGATGACCGCGTCACCCGCCCCATCCCTCTTGTCGCGCAGGGCGTCGCGGATGCGGCAGACCCCGCACACCTCGTTGGAGGTGGGGTAGCCGCAGCGGGTGCAGGGGGTCAGGTCCACGCCGTCCTCGCTGTCGGCGCGGGCGAACACCGGGCGGCCGCGTTCCAGGAAGCCCTGGTAGAAGTCCAGCTTGCGGCCGGGCATTTCTTCTTCCAGGTCGGTCCACAGCTTCTTGTAGAAGGTGAAGCTGGCCCCGCCGGAGTAGGGGCAGGGCGCGTAGTGATGCTCGATGCCCATGAGAAAGGCGTAGTTGGCGGTCTCGAATTCGGTGAGCCGCCACAGGGGCTTCACCTTGCGGGCAAAGCCGCCGTCTGCGGCAAGGTCGGGGCCCTGGTCGCTCAGGTAGGCCACGTCCCAGCGCAGGGTGTTGCTGAACAGGCGGGCGATTTCGTCATCGAGGTTGTGGCCGGTGGCCAGCACGGTGAAGTTTTCGTCCAGCGCGGTCTTGTTGAAGAAATAGCGTTTGATCTTGCCGCAGGCCGAGCACACCGGCCGGTTCAGCCGGGCCTTCACGTCGGGAATGGCAAGGCCCTCGGCCCCCATTTCCTTCACGATCAGGTTCAGTCCGTGCTTTTGGCAGAAGCGTTCCACCACCCCGCGCGCGGCGGGCGAGGAACCGGGAATGGCCAGGTCGATGTGCAGGCCGGTGACGTCGTAGCCCTGCCGCGAAAGTTCCAGCATCAGGCTCAGCGAATCCTTGCCGCCGGAAAGGGCGACCAGGATGCGGTCGTCATGGGTGAACAGCTTGCGTTCCTTGATGCCGCGCTCCACCTGCCGGGTGAAGAACAGCAGGAAGCATTCGGCGCAGAAGCCGGTATGGTGGCTGGGCAGGGCGACGACGGCCGTCTCCTTGCAGCGTTTGCATTTCATGGCGGGTGATCCTTTCGGGTTGCGGTGCGTGCGGTGCCCATTCTGAAGGGCGCCGGCCACAGCCTGGGAGTGGGAATCGCCGCTGTCCGTTATCCACTGGATGTGACGATGCGTATCAACAACTCGTCATCCGGCAGCACTTCGCGGTCGGGAGTCAGCAGGCCGCCGTCGCGCACGACGATGGCCGTGGCGGGGCGGATGCCCAGCTTGCGCAGCACTTGCAGCACGGTCTTCTCGCGCGGCATGGTCAGCAGCTGTTCCTTGGGTTGCAGGCGCACCGTGATGGTGCGCGGGACGAACGCGCGGCGTTCGCCGGGGGTGGTTTCCGGGGTGTGTTCCATGTCCCGTCTCCGGGTGAAGGTTCGGGGGAAGGGCGCGGCCGCAACGTTTTCCACGGCGGCGCCCGGGCCGCGTACCGGAAGCGCACCATACCCGTTTGCGCCCCGATGGCAAGGTGCGGCGCCCCTGCGGCAGGGGCGGCCCGGAGGGCGCGTATCCTTGGGCTCGCGGCAATGACGGGGGAGCGCGCAGACCCCCGCCCGGGCGTGAAGATGCCGCGCCGCCGGGGCGGGTTGCTTGTCTTCATCGCGCGCCTGTACTATTCTCTGCAAAGGTGCGGGGACAGCACGCCGCCCGCACGCCCATGTGCCAATGTGGCGGCGCGTCGCCCCGCAGGCCCCTTCCCCCAGCGTCCCGAGCCTTCGGAGGTGAACCATGTCGGCCAAGAAGATCCTTGTCGTGGACGATGAAAAGCACATCCGCATGCTGTACCAGGAAGAGCTGGAGGGCGAAGGCTACACCGTGGCCGTGTCCGACGGGCGCGAACCCATCCTCGACGTGGTGGCGCGCGAAAAGCCCCTGGTGGTGGTGCTCGACATCAAGCTGGGGCCGGACATCTCGGGCCTGGACCTGTTGCAGGAAATCCGCCGGGGTGACCCCACCCTGCCGGTCATCCTGTCCACCGCCTACGATTCCTTCCAGCACGACCTGAAGTCGGTGGTGGCGGACTACTACGTGGTCAAGTCCGTGGACCTCACGGAACTGAAGGCCAAGGTGGCCCTGGCCATCGAAAAGCGTTCCTAGCACCCGTCTCTCTTGCCGCGCCCTGTCCGTCGCGCCCCGCGCTGGCCCGTGGCGGTGCGTCCGCGCCATTCTTCGCGCAGGTGGCATGCCCCTTGCTTTTGTCCCTTGGGGGCGGGTCCGGGCTTGCGCGATATTGCGCGATAGCCGTCGCCGTGCGGCCGATACGCGGATTGCGTGCCGCGTGCGCCTGCCCGTGCCGCCCGGCGCGGCCCGCCCCGTTTTACGCCGTTCGTCCCCGGCCCGCCGGGCGCGCGCCAGACGTTTGCCAGATGTTCGCCAGACGTTCGCCAGAGGTCCGCCGGACGCGCGCGGGCTGCATCGCGCCGTCCGCGCATCCGGTGGCAGATGCGCCGCGCCGCCCGGAAACGCGGCTGCGCGTTGCGTCGCGCGCGGTGAACGCCCTTGCGCGGCGGGCGCCGCTTCGCCCGCAGGGGCGGCCCGCCCCCGGACCGGCGGTTCGCCGCGCCGCGCCGTGCCGCGTCAACCCCAGAGGTGCCCATGCCAGACTCCCTGTTCCCCGTCGGCCGCCGCGTCGCGCTGAACCGGCTCATCTACATGGGCATCCTGGTGGCGTCGGTGCTGCCGCTGGTGCTGATCCTGGGGGTCATGAACCTGCACCTGGGGGTGTCGTTCCGCGAGATGGTCTTCGGCCAGGCGCGCGAGATCGCCGACCGGCACAGCCAGAAGATCGACGACTTCCTGCACGAACGTCTGGCCAGCGTGCAGATGCTGGTGGAGGCGCAGGGCGCGGGCCTGCTGGACCCGGCCAACCTCAACCGCAAGCTGGAAGCCATGCGCAGCGCCTACGGCGGGGTGTACGTGGACCTCGGCATGGTGGACGAGCGCGGCATCCAGCGGGTGTACGCCGGGCCCCACCGCCTGGAAGGCACGGACTATTCCCGCGAGAACTGGTTCCTCCAGGCCGGCGCGCGCGACGTGTTCATCAGCGACGTGTTCCTGGGCGTGCGCAAGTCGCCCCACTTCATCGTGGCCGTGAAACTGATGATCGACGGCAGGGCCTGGATCCTGCGCTCCACCATCGATTTCGCCAGCTTCGTCTCGCTGGTGGAGGACATCCGCGTGGGGTCCACCGGCCAGGCCTGCATCATCAACCGCAGCGGGGAATTCCAGACCTCCGGCGGCCGCCATGCGCCGGGCGACGGCACCCAGCTGGCGGAGTTCGCCCGCAGGGTGTTCGGCGGCGGCATCGCGGGCATGGAGCAGGAGCGCGCCTTCGAGGAAGGCGACATGCTCTACGCCATGTCGCGCCTGAAAGGCGGCGACTGGGTGCTGGTCTTCCAGCAGTCCTCGCGCGAGGCGTTGCAGGGCCTGCACGCGGCGCAGCGCACCCTGTTCCTGGTGCTGGGGCTGGCCTCCATCGCGGTGCTGGTGCTGGGCATGTTCCTGGCCCAGCGCATCATCGAGCGCATCGACGGGCTGGAGCGCGAGATGGCCGCCCTCAACGCCCAGGTGGTGGAGGCGGGCAAGCTGTCCGCCCTGGGCGAGATGGCGGCGGGCATCGCCCACGAGATCAACAACCCCGTGGCCATCATGATGGAGGAGGCGGGGTGGATAGAGGACGTGCTGGGCGAACTGCAGGAGCAGGACGCCGTGCGCGAGATAGGCGACAGCGCCCGGCAGATCCGCACCCAGGGGGTGCGCTGCCGCGACATCACCCACAAGCTGCTCAGCTTCGCCCGCCGCTCCGACCGCGAGGTGCACGCGGTGGACATCAATGCCATGGTCACCGAGATGGTGGAGCTTTCCGGCCAGAAGGCGCGCACCGTCAGCGTGCACGTGGTGGTGGCCCTGGCCGAGGGGTTGCCGCCGGTGGCCGCCTCGCCCTCCGAATTGCAGCAGGTGTTCCTGAACCTGTTCAACAACGCCTTCGACGCCATGGAAGGTTCCGGCGGCACCCTGAAGGTGGCCACCCTGATGAGCGACAGCGGCATGGTGGCCGTGAACGTGGCCGACACCGGCCCCGGCATGCCGGAAGCCATCCTGCAACGCATCTACGACCCGTTCTTCACCACCAAGCCGGTGGGCAAGGGGACGGGGCTCGGGCTGTCCATCTGCTACGGCATCGTCAACAAGATGGGCGGCGAGATAAAGGTCAGCAGCATCGTGGGGGTGGGCACCACCTTCCAGGTGCTGCTGCCGCCGTACGACCCGGCGATACACGCGGCGCAGGCCGCGCAGGGCGCCGGACGGCTGGCGGGCGGGGAGCAGGCGGCCTTCTGTCCCGCGCCGCGCGCCGTGGCCCAGGCCGTCACGAACCGCAAGGCCCCGGACAACGGGGCCACGGAGGATAGTGCATGAGCGAAACCCACTCCCACACGCCGCCGCCGGGTGCGCCGTCCGGAGCAGGTCCGGGTGATGATCCGGGCGTTGGTTCGGGCGCTGGTCCGGGCGCCGGTCCGCAAGATTCCGCCACGCCGGTGCGGCTGCTGCTGGTGGACGACGAGGCGGGCTTCATCCGGGTGATGCAGAAGCGCCTTGCCCGGCGCGGCTACGTGGTGGACACGGCGGGCAGCGGCACGGACGCCCTGCGCGCGCTGCGCGGCGCCACCTACGACGCGGCGGTGTTCGACCTGAAAATGGACGACATGGACGGCTTCGAACTGTTGCGCGTGGTGCGGCGCATGGCCCCGGAAATGGCGGTGATCATGCTGACCGGCCATGGCGGCGCCGAAGAGGCCCGCGAGGGCATGCGCCTTGGCGCGACCGGATACCTGCTGAAGCCCTGCGAGATGGAGGAACTGGTCTGCGCCATCGAGCGGGCCCTGGGGCGCGGCGCGGCGGGCTAGCCCGCGCGCGACGTGCGCACTGGGCGCAACGGGCGCAAGGCCCGCGCGGCCGTGCGCCCCTTGCCCTGCCTCCGCCTTCGTGGTAGCCGCAGGGGTCATGTTCGAAACCGACATCGCCGCCAAAGTAAAGCTGCTGGCCGCCGCCTTCGTGCCCATGCTGCTCGGCATGGTCTGCCACGAGGTCGCGCACGGCTGGGCCGCGTGGAAACGCGGCGACCCCACCGCCAAGATGCTGGGCAGGCTGACCCTGAACCCGCTGCCGCATCTGGACGTGATGGGCTCGCTGCTGTTCGTGTTCACCGCCCTGACCAGCCCCTTCATCCTCGGCTGGGCCAAGCCCGTTCCCGTGAACCCCCGCTATTTCCGCTCCATCCGGCGCGACATGGCGCTGGTTTCCGTGGCCGGTCCGCTCACCAACATGCTGGTGGCCCTGGGGTTCGCCCTGTGCCTGCGGCTGCTCACGCTGGCCATGCCCGTCGCGCTCTGGGGCGGCCACGGCGTGTACGACTTTTTCCTGTATATGTTCTTCGTGGGCATAAAGGTGAACTTCATGCTGGCATGGTTCAACCTGCTACCCATTCCGCCGCTGGACGGCGGCAGCATTCTCGCGGGCGTCCTGCCGCGTTCCGTCAGCTGGCATTACCAGAAGATGGAGCGCTACGGGCTCATCGTGCTGGTGGTGCTGCTGGCCACGGGCATGCTGTTCCCGATCCTGTCCCCGCTGGTGCAGAATTCGCTGGCGTTCACCCTGTGGCTCGTTGGGCTTGAATAGCCCCGCCCGCCTTCGTCGGCGCCGGGCGCGGTCACGGCCCGGCCTCGCCGTGTTTTTCGAAATTCCGCACGATGCGCGCCCATGCCGTCCGCGCGCCGCGCTACGACATCCCATCCCCTCCCGGAGGAACGACAGATCATGACCACCCCCGACAAGCGCACCGTTTCCGGCATGCGGCCCACCGGGCCGTTGCATCTCGGCCACTACTTCGGCGTGCTGAGGAACTGGGTCGAGATGCAGCACGAGATGGAGGCGTTCTTCTTCGTGGCCGACTGGCACGCCCTGACCAGCGACTACGCCGATCCTTCGCGCATCCGGGATTTCGTGCCCGAACTGGTCACCGACTGGGTGGCCGCCGGCCTGGACCCGGAAAAGTGCGTGATGTTCCAGCAGTCGCACATCAAGGAGCACGCGGAACTGCACCTCATCCTGTCCATGATCACCCCGGTGAGCTGGCTGGAACGCAACCCCACCTACAAGGAACAGAAGCAGGAAGTGGTCAACAAGGACCTGGGCAACTACGGGTTCCTGGGCTACCCGGTGCTGATGGCCTCGGACATCCTGATCTACCACCCCAAGTGGGTGCCCGTGGGCCAGGACCAGTTGCCGCACCTTGAACTGACCCGCGAGATCGCGCGCCGCTTCAACTTCCTGTACGGCGAATACTTCCCCGAGCCGGAGGCGCGCCTGACCCCGGCGGCCAAGTGTCCGGGCCTGGACGGCCGCAAGATGTCCAAGAGCTACGGCAACGCCATCTACCTGCGCGACACCATGGAGGAAATCACCCCCAAGGTGCGCGGCATGTTCACCGACACCAACCGCCTGCGCAAGAGCGACCCCGGCAACCCCGACGTGTGCAACCTGTTCCCCTACCACGAACTGATGGCCACCCCGGAACAGCAGGCCGAAATCCGCCAGGGCTGCACCTCCGCCTCGCTGGGCTGCGTGGACTGCAAGAAGATCTTCCTCGATAACCTGGGCGCGTTCCTGGGGCCGCTGCACGAGCGCCGCGCCGCGCTGCTGGCCAACCCCAAGGGCATCCAGGACATCCTGGAGGCCGGGGACACCCGCGCCCGCGCCGAGGCGGCGAGGATCATGGATGGCGTTCGGTCCCGCATCAACTTTTAGGTGGCGTCGCCACCACAGACCGCGCCGGACATCCGACGCACTGCCAAACGAGGCGACGATGACCGGCGAGATGAACGACTGTGGCGGCTGCGGCGCGCCGGGGACGGAAGCCGCGCAGGGCGACGAGACCCAGGCTTTTCTGGAAAGCCTGCCGGAACTGCACGGCGGCGAGACCTTCCGCTTCGCCTGCCATCCCGGCGTGCGCTGCTTCAACGCCTGCTGTTCCGACCTGAACATGCCGCTCACGCCGTACGACGTGCTGCGGCTGCGCCGCAACCTGGGCATGGGCAGCGAGGAATTCATCAACACCCATGCCCGCGTGGGCCAGTACCCGGACACCGGCTTTCCCGCCCTGTTCCTGCGCATGAGCGAGCACCCGCTGAAGCTGTGCCCCTTCGTCAGCGACGCCGGGTGCACCGTGTATCCCGACCGTTCCGGGGCCTGCCGCACCTACCCGCTGGGGCGGGCCACCAAGGAGGACGGGCAGGGCAACGTGGTGGAGCAGTTCTTCGTGGTGCGCGAGGAGCACTGTAGGGGCTTCGACGAGTCCGGCGAGTGGTCGAGCGCCACGTGGCTTGCCGACCAGGGGCTGGAACCGTACAACGCCTCCAACGACCGCTACATGCGCCTCATGGCGCGCTGCAAGCGGCAGGGCGCGGCCATCAGCCCCAAGCAGGCCACCATGGTCTTGCTGGCCTGCTACCAGTTGGACCGGTTCGCCGACTTCATCCGTGGGGTGAAACTGTTCGACCGGCTGGACATGGCCGCCGACCGGCAACAACGGGTGCTGGACGACGAGGAGGCCCGGCTGGACTTCGCCTACGACTGGGCGGAACTGGTGCTGTTCGGCGATTGCGCGGCGCTGCGCATGAAGGGGTAGCGGGGTCGTTCCGCGCTTTCGGGCGGAATGTGGCCATGGTCCCGCCATGGGGACCCGTGGCTGCAATGTGCAACCAATGTCCAATGCCTGCCCGGCATATGTCCGGCACGTCCGGCGCATGCCCGGCGGCCACCCGGAGCCTTCCATGGACGCCAACCATTCCTGCCCGACCCGTCCCGTCCCGGCGCATCCCGGCCCGGCCAATCCCGATTTGACCCACCCCGCCGTGGTGTCCCGCGCCAATTTGCCGGGCCTGCTGGCCCCCCGTCGCGCCGCCGGGCAGCGGGTGGTGTTCACCAACGGCTGCTACGACATCCTGCACCCCGGCCACGTGGACCTGCTGGCCCGCGCCCGCGCCGAGGGCGACCTGCTGGTGCTGGGCCTGAATTCCGACGCTTCGGTGCGGCGGCAGGGCAAGGGCGCGGACCGTCCGGTGAACCCCTTCGCCGTGCGGGCCTACGTGCTGGCCCATCTGGCCAGCGTGGACTACGTGGTGGAGTTCGACGAGGACACCCCCCACGCGCTCATCACGGAAATCCAGCCCGACGTGCTGGTCAAGGGCGGCGACTGGTCCGTGGATCGCATCGTGGGGCGCGACGTGGTGCAGGCCCGGGGGGGGCGCGTGCTCAGCCTGCCCCTGTTGCCCGGATTCTCCACCACCGGGCTCGTCCGGCGCATCCGGGCCGGGTTGTCCGCCGATGAGAGGGATTGACCTCCGGCCATAGTTTTTTCGTGCGCGCGCCGCACGGAGCTTGCGCGTCATGACAGGATGTGCAAGCAGAACATCCCCGATATTCCAGATGAATGTCGGGGATGTTCTACTTTGTGCAAGTGTTTCGCGCAGGATTTGTCGCGCTGTTTGCGCTTTGCGTGATTGTCCGGGGGCGGCTGCGGCTAATGATAGTGGCCGTTCAGGAAATTTTCCGCGAAGCGTTGCACCGCCGCCTCGTCCACCATCAGCATGTCCAACTGGCGGGTGACGATGAGCAGCCGCCCCAGTTGCACCAGCCGTTCGGCGATCTGCGGGGCCGCGAACTTCTGGAAGCGGGCGGTGACCATGTCGCCCCGCACCTCCACCTGGAAGCCGATGGATTCCAGGATGATGCCGATGCAGCGCACCCGGCGGTTCTTGCGCGTCTCGTCGGCCGCGCCGCCCTTGAACTGGAAGGTGATGTAGTTCTTGTTCATGGTCTGGCCGCAGTAGGCGTCCAGCACCCCGTAGTGGTAGCCCACGCGCGAGCTGAAATTCAGGTACTTGTCGGAGACCAGGGCGTAGCTGCGGTCGCCGAATCGCTGGCCGTGCATGGTGGGCGGCTCGATCATGTGGCGGCTCATGACCGACAGGAAGCCGCTCATGTCCACCGGGCGCGGGCCGCGCTGGTGCACCGCCGGGTCCAGCATGCCGTCCAGCAGGGCTCTGAACGGCGCGGAGACCACCTGCTCCGGCCACGCGTAGGGGCCGTCCACGCCGGTCAGGCCCCCGCCAAGGTCGATGACGTGCAGGTCCAGCGGCACCGGGGCCTTCATCTCCACGGCCACGGCCCCGGCGTCGGACACCGTGTCCGACAGCCGGAACATGTGGGCATAGGACAGTTCGTGCACGAAGCGCATCACGTCGTGGAGGGTGCGGCAGGCGGCGGGGGTGAAGTCGTCCGACTTGGGGTCGTGCAGGTTCAGGGGCGAGACGAGCGCGGCCACCTGCTTGAGCAGGTTGTGGATGGGGGTGTCGCGCAGGCACACGGCGCGTTCCTCGCGCAGGGGCAGCAGTTCCTCCACCCGGCCTTCGTAGACCCGGCAGGAAAAGGCGTCCACGGTCACCAGCGTGCCCACGGGCAGCGCGGCCATGGCCCCCGGCGCGTTGACGATGGTGGGCACCCCGAATTCCCGCGCCAGCGAGGCCATGTGCCCGGTGATGCTGCCCGCCTCGGCCACGATGGCCTGGGCGCGCTGCATGACCAGCACGTAGGACGGCGAGGAATGCATGGCCACCAGGATGCCGCCTTCCGGGAACAGGGCCAGTTCTTCCGCGTCCCTGGGTTGCAGCACCGGGCCGCAGCCCACGCCGGGGCAGGCGGGCTCGCCGCCGTGCAGCAGCAGGGGGTAGCCCTCCATGAGCGGCGTGGTGCGCGCGTCGCCGCGCGGGGTGGTGGTTAGCGGGCGGGCCTGGAGCAGCAGCAGCCGCCCGGCCGGGTCCAGCGCCCATTCCACGTCCTGCGGCACCCCGTAGTGCGCCTCCACCCGCATGCCGATGCGGGCCAGTTCGGCGGCCTGGGCGTCGGTCAGGCAGGGGGCGTCGCGCTGGGGTTCGGGCACGTCCTCCTCGCGCAGGCGGCCGTCGTCGCCGGGAGCCAGGCGGTGCGCCTTGCAGACGATATGGCGCGATACCGGATGGGGGGCCTCCTCGCGGCTGAACAGCCAGGTGTCCGGCTCCATCTCGCCGTCCACCACGGCGGCGCCCAGCCCCCACGCGGCGTTGATGACCATGGAGTCGGACAGCAGGTCCACGGGATGGCGGGTGAACAGCACCCCGGCGGCCACGGAATCCACCATTTCCATACAGGCCACGGCCATGGCGCTGGCGTCCAGGGTGATGCCCTGGTGCAGGCGGTACACGATGGCCTGGGGCATGAACAGGCTGGCCACCACCCGCTTCCACGCGTCCACCACGCCGTCGCGGGACACGTTGAGCACCGAAAGGTACTGCCCGGCGAAGGACACGTGGCTGTCCTCGCTGAGGGCGCTGGACCGCACGGCCAGGCGCAGCGGGGCGCCGCCGCCTTCCGTGCCGTCCGCTTCGTCCGGTCCGGGCGGTCCGAACGCCGCGTCGCAGGCGGCGCGCAGGGCGTCCACCACGTCGGGCGGCACGGTGGCGGCGGCGAACAGGTCCTGGATGTCCTCGGCCACGTCCAGCACGCTTTCCGGGTCCTGCGGGTCCACTTCGCGCAGGCGCTTGCGTATCTCGCCCATCAGCCCGTCATGCTCCATGAAGGCGTAATAGGCGCGCGTGGTTATGGCGAAACCGCGCGGCACGGGAACCCCCACCCGCGAGGTCAGTTCGCCAAGGTTGGCGCACTTGCCGCCCACCCAGTCCACCATGTCGCCGTTGATCTCGGCGAAGGGCAGGGCGTAGGCGTCCACCGTGGCCTGGGGACGGCTTTCCAGCAGACCGGTGATTTCCGCGTTGATGCGTTCCACCACGCCGGGCAGGGCGGGGTAGGCGTCATTGGATATGGCGTTGAGCCCGGTGACCATGCGCATGGCGTGGAACACCGCCCGCGTGGCCTGCGAGCGCAGCCACGTGGCCCCGAACAGGGTGCAGCCCGCGATCTTCTCGTCCATGTCCGCGAGGATGCGGGCCAGTTCCGCGTTGGAGTCCAGCAGGTCCTTGAAGTGGGCGTAGCGGGCGCGGAACACCCGCATGACCCGCTCGCGCGATTCGGCGTCCACGGCGCGCCTGCGGCCGAACAGCGAGCGCAGGCGGTCCAGCAGCGAGACGGGTGGCGGCGCGGCCAGCATGGGTCACCTCCGGGACGGCGCCGCGGCGGCGCCGTCGGTCAGCACGTACCGGGTGGCGGGTCCCTTGCCCACCTTGCGGATGAAGCCCTTGCGCACCATGTCCTGCAAGTCGTACTGCGCCGTGCGCACGGGTATCTCGTTGCCCACGATGTCCTGATACTGGGTGCGGGTGATGCCGCCGTTGCGGCTGATGAACTCCCACGCGGCGCGCTGGCGCGGGTTCAGGGTGGACAGGGGCGGCATGGACGCCGTGTCGGTCCCGGCACGCGGGTGGCGGCCGTTGCCGGGGGGCATCCCGGCCCGATCGCTCCGGTCGCCCCGGCCCTGCCCGCCGTGTCCGCCATGCAGGCCCGACACGTCCGACCAGTCCGGCCCGCCGCCACCGGCCCCGGCCGCCACGATGCGTCCGCTGACCGGGTCGTACACGGTGGCGCCCGAGGGTGCGGCCATGGCGCCTCCGCCCGGTATGCCCGCGGGGCCGTACGGCGTTCCGTAGGCGGCGCCGTCATTGGGGTGGAGGGGCGCATGAGGGGACGCATGGGGGGACGGCTGCCCGTAGCCCTGCGGCGGCGTGCCGGGCGCGCCCGGCTGGCCCATGCCGGTCATGCCGGAAAGGGCCGGAGAGGGCGGCAGCAGCGCCCCGTGCGACAGGGTGGGGTCCAGTTCCGCGCCGAAGCGCAGGTCTTCGGCGTACAGGGTGTCCCCTTCGGCAAAGGCCACGGCGCGGGTGATGCAGTTCTTCACCTCGCGCACGTTGCCCGGCCAGTCGTAGGCCAGCAGCTTTTCCAGCGCCCCGCGCGACAGGCCCATGGCCGGGCGCTTCAGGGTTTGCGCGGCCTGCTTCAGGAAATAGTCGGCCAGGGCGGGGATGTCCTCGCGCCGGTCGCGCAGGGGCGGCGTGTTGATGGTGATCACCGCCAGCCGGTAGTACAGGTCTTCGCGGAAGGTGCCCTGGCGCGCGCATTCCTTCAGGTCCACGTTGGTGGCCGCGATGATGCGCGCGTCGAAGGGAATCTCGTCGTCGCTGCCCAGCGGGCGGATGCGCCGTACCGACAGGGCGCGCAGCAGGGCCTGCTGCACCTTGGGCGAGGCGTTGCCGATCTCATCGAGGTGCAGCGTGCCGCCGTCGGCCGCCACGAAGGCCCCCTTGCGCTCGCCCCGCGCCTCGGAGAAGGCCCCCTTGACGTGCCCGAACAGGGCGTCCAGCAGCAGGTTTTCGTCCAGAGCGCCGCAGTTGATGGAAATGAACGGTCCGCCCGCGCGGTCGCTGGTCATGTGGATGGCCTCGGCCGCCAGTTCCTTGCCGGTGCCCGTCTCGCCGATGATCAGCACGTCGGCCTCCACGCCGGAGGCCTTGCGGATCAGGCCGCGCAGGCCGCGCACCGATTCGCTGGTGCCCACGATGCCGGGCATGGTGTCCTGCGGCGAAAGCTGGCTCTGCGGCTGCTGTTGCGCGATTTCCGTGTCCAGGCACACCCGCTGCCGCCGCCGGGTGGACTGGATGTGCTCCTCGCGCAGGCGCAATTCCTCGTTGCGCGCCCGCAGGGCGACGAACAGGTCGTTGGTGGTCTGGCGCAAGGCTTCTGCCTCGGGGTGCACCCGGCCCAGTTCGATGGGCGAAAGGTCGCCCGATTCCAGCTTGCCGCTGGCCTCTTCCGCGATGCGGTGCAGCGGGCCGGCGATGCCGCGCCCCAGCATGCCCAGGATGAACGCCGACGCGGCGCTGGCGCACAGCCCGAACACGAACAGCGCGCCGTACAGCTTGTACGATGCGGCCATGGCCAGGAAGCTGGTGTCGGTGTAGGCGATGCCGCCCACCACCACGGTGCTGGCGCCCGGCCCTTCGCTGAAGGTGACCGGCGCGTAGCTGATGTAGAAGGCGCGGTTCAGGGGCGAGGGATCTTCCAGCATGGCCCCCAGGCGGTTCTGGCCGGAATTGCCCGACTGGACCTCCGTGACCATGCCCCAGTAGCGCTCCTGCTCGGGGCTGGGGCGGAAGGCCGCCTCGAAGCCGGGGCGGCCGAAGTCGCCGCGCATGCCCGAGCGCACCGTGTCGGTGGAAAGGTCCAGGTTGGGATGTTCGGGCGACTCCGACTGGAACAGGATCCAGCCGTGCGCGTCGAAGAAGAAGCTGCGGTGCTTCTCCGTCTCTTCCGGAAAGATGTACAGCGGCGAACGGCGCGATGCGTACACCGACAGCACGTTGCGCATGGCCAGCATGTCCACCGAAAGGGTGAGCAGCCCGGTCTGGTTGCCCGCGGCGTCGATCACCGGGGTGGTCAGGCGCAGCACGTGCATGGACAGCCCCTGCACCGTGCCCGCCGAGGGCACGGAGGGGTAGACTACCTCCGTGGGGGCGGAGATGCGCACGAAGCCGGGCTTGGGCTCCTGCGTGGTCTGGCGGGTCAGCGGGCCGAACCGGGTGGCCAGGGCCTGTTCCAGCGGCACCATCCACACGTCGCGCCCGGTGTTCAGCAGCACCATGCGGTTGTCGGGGGTGGAGCCCTGGTAGGCGATCTCGCGGTACAGGGTGCCCATGGTTTCGGCGCGGGTGCGCAGGTGGTGGGCCAGCGAGGCGGCCGAGATGTCGGTGCGGGCGAGGTAGAGCAACTCGCGCCGGGCCTGCTGGAGCACCTGCTCCATCTCGTGGGCCTGCGCCAGCGTGGCCAGCAGCGAACTGCGTCCCAGCGCGTCGTGCAGGAAGTTCTGGGAGATGCGGTGGGAGATGACCCCGCTGATGACCAGCAGCAGCATGAACGCGGGCAGCGCGGCGAACAGCAGCCGCTTGGCGATGCTCCATTCCGAGAAATTGCCTTCCAGCCGGAACAGCGTGCCGAACAGCGGCGGCCGATAGTAGCGCATGCCTTCTCCCTGCGTGGGTGCGGGGCGGTGTACCGCCCGTATCCGGAAACGCGGCGCGCGGGGCGCGGCGGTCTGGCCGTGGTGGGCAACGCGCTGGCGCGTCGGGTCCGCGCGCCTCCGTCCGGACTTGACGGACCGTCCGGAACTTGGCGAACCGGGCGGATTTGGCGACCCCGGTGAACCGGGCGGGGGCGTCCGTCCCGCCGACTGCCGGTGCGGCTCGCGCGCGAACACGTGCCAACGTCCGTTTGCCGGGGTGGAAGGCGCGCCGGTGCCTGTCGCGCTGCATTGGCATGAGCGCGTACACCTTCGCTTATGAGCGTTTCCCTCGTCTTCTGCAACAGCATGCGGCGGGGGGAAAGGCGGGCGAAAGCGGGCCGTTCACGGGCGCGGTTGCTTGAGAAATTATGTACAATGTTTTGCGCAATCATGCAAGCGCGTCTTGCGCGAAAGACGATTACATAAATAAAAATAGCATATTGAAAATTTTGGCATGCGGTTTGCTTTCTCCTGGTCGCGCGAAGAGAACCGCGCAATGCACAGGACCAAAACCGCACTCCAAGGGGGGGTGCGGGTGGACGGAAAGGCGGGCTCCGCCGCCGGACGGGATCGCGAAAGGCGAGGACGGGCCGGAGGCGGAAGCCGAAAAGGGCGGCAGGGGCTGCCCGCAACCTGGAGGATGCACATGAGAAGGTTCAAGACGCTGTTCATGTCGTTGCTGACGTTCGTGCTGGCCATTCCCGGCCTGGCGCTGGCCGCCGGCGGCGGCGGCGCACCCGTGGTCATCGTGGCCGACACCCGCAAGCTGGACGGGGTCATGGCGTGGTGGGCCAACCTGTACAATGAAAGCCACATCCAGTTCACCACCCTTACCATCATCCTGATCCCGCTGGTGGGCGTGATCTTCGGCGTGCTTGCCGACATCGTGATGAACTGGATCGGCATCGACCTGAAGTCCCGCGAACTGGCCGAGCACTAGGCCGCGCCCGCACCAAAGGAGAACAACGATGGAATGGCTCTATATCCTCATGCCCATCGCGGGCGTTAAGATCTTCTGGCCCGGCCTGATCATCCTCGGCGTGGGCGTCGGCATCATCGGCGGTTTCTTCGGCATGGGCGGCGCCTGGATGGTCACCCCCGGCCTGAACATCCTCGGCTTCCCCATGGCCTTCGCCATCGGGACGGACATCGCCCACATGGCGGGCAAGTCGCTCATCTCCACCATGCGCCACGGCAAGTTCGGCAACGTGGACTACAAGCTGGGGATGATCATGCTGGTGGGTACCGTCGTGGGCTTCGAAGTGGGTGCCCAGATGGTCATGTGGCTCGAGCGCGTGGGCAACGTCGAAAAGGTCGTGCGCTGGATCTACATCGCCCTGCTGACCCTGATCGCGTGGATGGTCTTCCACGACGTGGCCAAGCGCCGCGAGAAGGAACGCCAGGCCGCCGCGCGCGGTGAAAAGCTGGAAGCCGGGGCCACCGGCGTCGAATGGCACAAGGCCCTGCACAAGATCAAGATTCCCCCCATGGTGCATCTGCACGAAGCCGGCATCTACTGCTCCGCGTGGCTGCCCATCATCGTCAGCTTCGCCACCGGCTGGCTGGCCGGCATCCTGGGCATCGGCGGCGGCCTCATCCGCATGCCCGCCCTCATCTACCTCATCGGCTGCCCGACCCACGTGGCCGTCGGCACCGACCTGTTCGAAGTCATGATCTCCGGCCTGTACGGCGCCGCCACCTACACCTACAAGGGCCGCACCGAACTGGTGGCCGCCATGATCATGCTGGTGGGCGCCTCCGTGGGCGCGCAGGTGGGCGCGGTCGCCACCAAGTACATCAAGGGCTACGGCATCCGCATCGCCTTCGGCCTCGCCGTGGTCGGCTGCGCCATCTCCATCCTGATGAAGCTCGTGCAGCCCTGGGTTCCCCAGTTCAAGAGCGCGCTGGACACCGGCGCCACCGTGCTGGTGCTGGGCCTGGTGTCCGGCATGTCGCTGTACATCTTCATCCGGATGGTCCAGGGCGTGAAGATGGAACTGGCCCGCAAGAAGGCCGCCTAGCCGCGCCGCGCACGAGAGAAGGAGAAAACATATGAGACGCTTTCTGCTGATGCTGCTCGTCGTGGCGCTGCCCCTCGGCCTCGTGGGCTGCGGTGAATACGGCAAGGTGGACCAGGGCCGGGTGATCGCATACGACAAGAACGCGAAAACCGTCACCCTGATCCAGGACAAGGCCATGGAGCCGCTGAACCCGGACTACTCCATCCTGCCCCCCCACACCTACAAGCTGCCCACCGACCCCGCCGAAATGGGCCCCGAGCCCAGGGCCGGGCAGCGCATGAAGCTGGACACCAAGGCCAACATCATCCGCATCTTCAACACCAAGACCCAGGCGTTCGAAGACATCGCGTTCAAGATGGTGGACCTGCAGGAGAACATCGACCGCAACCATCCGCTGGTGTACGACAAGGCTACGGAATCCGCGAAGAAGTTCCCCCTGGTGGACCGCGACAAGAAGACCGTGACCATCTACTCCGCCCGTCAGAAGATGCTGTGCACCATCTCGATGCCTGACGAATACTTCGCCCTGCCCGATTCCACCTGGGATGCCGGCGACGAAGTGCGCGTGTACTACAAGGCCGAGGGCGTGTCCCTGCGCTTCATGAACATCTCCAGGACCGACATCTTCAAGAAGTAGACAGACGGCGGCGGGGCCGGCGACGGCCCCGCCCCTTCCCCCCCTTCCGCCCCGCCATGCCCGTACACGGCCTGGCGGGCCGGAACGGGCGGAAGAAGCCCGCGGACACCATGACAAGGAGCGACACCGTGGAAGACCAGATGGATTTCGCAACCACCGTGGCCCACAAGCTGCTGGTGCTGACCATGAACCTGCTGGCCATCGCGGCGGTGTGCGCGGGCATGTACCGCGCCTCGTTCGTGCCGGACGAATTCACCCCGGTGTTCTTCAAGACCTTCTTCGCGGTGCTGGCGCCGTCGCTGGTGCTGGGCTGGTGCGCCAAGCGCTGGCTGCGCGCCCGGGGCCGCGCGTGAACAGATCGGTGCATCTGGCGCGCCTGCACCGGCGTTCCGGGCGGGTGGCGCTGCTGCTTCTGCTGGTCTGCGCGCTCAGCCTGGTGGACGGGCTGGTGGGCAGGATGCAGCAGGGCTTCAACCGCACCGACGCGCTGCCCGGCGGCGAATACCCGGTCAGCGGGCCGCTGCCGCCCCAGACCGAAACCATCGAGGACATGGTCATCGAGGGCGGCACCGACGACAGGCAGGTGCGCCTCGTTCCCTACGAAATCTATTCCGGCTACTGGCTGGGCGGAAAGATGTGGCGCGGCGCCATCAAGGTGGGGACCAGCCCCGCCTCCGGCGAATACGTCATCCGCGTGCACGACAAGTACGGCGAAAAGCAGAACCCCACGCTGATCTTCGCGGTGGTGGTCTGGCCCGACGAGGCCACCATGAAGGCCAATTCTCCGGAACGGCTCACCCGCTGGTTCGGCGTCAGCGCCTTCAGCCTGTCCGCGCTGGTGCTGCCCTTCGCCCTGCTGGCGGGCTTCGGCAACTTCATGCTGGGCCGGGCCTGGAGCCGGGCGCTGCTGGCCGAACGCAGCGCCGAGATCTACAAGCTGCTGCCCGCGCCGGACGGCGGCGGCAAGGACGTCACCTTCGGCCTTGGCGTGCAGCACGGGGCCAGCCCCGGCATGCGTTGCCGCATCAGCCGCCCGGACGGCACCCCCGTGGGCGAGGCGCGGGTGGTGGAATGCACGGCGCGCGATTGCGTGGCCCGCATACCGCATGGCCTGAACGTGCAGCCCGGCGATGTGGTGACCCTGCCCGACATGGTGGCCGGGCCGAGGGAAACGCGCGGCGCGTGACGGGTTCGGGCGTGACGGGCCAGACAGGCCAGGTGGAACAGGAGGGGGACATGGACTGCCCGGAATTGCTGAAAAGCTGCCGCATTCTGCTGGTGGACGACGAGGACGGCTTCCGCGACGCGCTGCTGCGCCGCATGCGCAAGCGCGGGGTGACCATGGAGGGCGTGGCCAGCGGCCGGGCCGCCCTTGACTGGCTGGCCCGCGAGACGGTGGACGTGGTGATCCTGGACATCCAGTTGGGGGACATGGACGGCCGCGACGTGCTGCGCGAGATCCGCAAGACCGGCGGCGAAGACCCGGCGGTGATCATCCTGAGCGGGCACGCCTACACGGATATCGCCCTGGACGCCATGCGCGCGGGCGCCAGCGACTACCTGCTCAAACCCTGCCCGGTGGAGGAATTGCTGGAACGCATCGAGACCGCGTTCGAGCAGGTGCTGGAGCGCCGCGCCGCGCAATAGTCCGGAGACGATGAAGCGGCCCTCAAGAGGCAGGCAAGTGAATTTCGCCGGGCGACGCCCCGGCACGGCGGACACCCGCCGCCAATGTTCCACGACAGCATACGCCCATCCCCCTCGCAGTCCGGGGCGGAACCTTCGCAGCAGACGGTTCCGCCCCGGACTCATTCGTGGCGGCGGAAAGGCGGAGGAGGCGCGGCAACGACCATGTCAGTCGCGCAGCAGCACCCAGGTCAGTTCGTGCTTGTTGTGGGCCAGGTGCAGCAGGCGCGATCCCGGCACCGCCGCGAAGGCGCGCGCCGTGGCGTGGTCCGTTTCGGCCTGGAACTTCAGGGTGCACACGAAGTTGCGGCACTGGCCCAGTTCCAGCCAGCGGCCCACGGTGGCCAGCAGCCGGTCGGGGTAGCAGATCACGTCGGAGAACAGCCAGTCCACGGCTCCGGCGTGGCGCGGGTCCAGGCCGAAGGCGCTGCCCGTGCAGAAGTTCACGTTGGGGTGGGCGGCGATGTGCGGGGCGATGTCCGCCTTGTCCACGCTGAACACCCGCGCGTCCAGTTCCGCCAGCACCCAGGTCCATCCGCCGGGGCAACTGCCCAAGTCCAGGCACAGTTCGCCGGGGCCGGGCCGCCTGTCGAGCAGCGTGAACAGTTCCCACAACTTCAGGTAGGCGCGGGTGGGGGGTACGGTGCGGTTTTCCTCGAAGCGCGGTTCGCCGTCGGGGAAGGGGCTGGCGCACCGGGCGGATGCCAGCACCAGGTCCGGCTCCCACAGGGTCCACGAGCCCAGCGGCGCCGTGGGCGGCGCATCGCCGAACGCCAGGGGCCGGGCGGCCACGCGGGGCAGTCGTTCCCGGATCAGCGCGGCCCGGCGGTGATGGCCGGTGGCGTGCAGGTGCCAGTTGCGCTGGATGGCCTTCAGCTTGCGGGCCGCGTCGCCGATGGAGGCCACGGGGATGGACACCGGCTCCAGCCAGATGTTCTGCGCCCACGCCGCCGGGCGGGGCGGCCCCTGCGCCACCACCAGCCGTCCGCGCACGTCCAGCACCCGTGCGCCGTGCAGGTCTTCCAGTTCGTGAATCAGGTCGTCCGTGAACCCTGCGGCGGCGATGTAGATGGTACGGTCGGCGAGTGGGGTGGCGGTCATGTCCGTGTCCGAGGGGGTTCGGGAAAGGGGGGCGGCGGGCGGTCAGCCCGCGGCGCGCGGCGTGGGCGTGCCTGTAGCGCGACGCGGTCCGTCTGGCAAGCCGCCCCACGGGTCCGGCTGCGCGGGGCGGACGGCGCCGGGGACGAATGGCGCGATACCCCGCCCGCCGTCAGCCCGCCCAGCGCTCGCGGATGGCCTCTATTGCGTCCAGGTTGTCCAGGAAGGCCTGCACCACGGCCGGGTCGAACTGGGTGCCGGAACCCGCCACGATGGTGTCGCGGCATTCGTCGCGCGTGAAACAGCGCTTGTAGGGGCGCTCGCTGCGCAGGGCGTCGTACACGTCCACCAGCGACACGATGCGCGCCTCCACGGGCATGTCGCGGCCCGGCAGGCCGAAGGGGTAGCCCGTGCCGTCCCAGCGTTCGTGGTGCAGCAGGGCCAGGGTGCGGGCCAGGGCCAGGAAGGGGTTGCCGTCCTCTTCGCGGGCGGCCAGGTGCGACGCGCACGAGGCGCGCGCCTCGTCCCGGTCCAGCGGTCCCAGCAGTTCGCACCCGAAGGCGCAGTGGCGGCGCATCAGGTCCCATTCTCCGGCGTCCAGCGAGCCGGGCTTCAGCAGGATGCTGTCCGGAATGCCGATCTTGCCCACGTCGTGCAGCGGCGCGCACTGGCGCAGCATGTCGCAGCGGTCTTCCGGCAGGCCCAGCGCACGGCCCAGCAGCGCGCTGATCTCGCCCACCCGGATGACGTGCATGCCGGTCTCGTTGTCCTTGTATTCGGCGGCCCGGCTGAGCCGCTGGATGATCTGGCGGCGGGTGCGCTCGATCTCGGCGGTACGCTCGCACACCATGGACTCCAGCCGTTGCTGGTAGGCGCGGTTTTCGCGCAGCAGGCGGGCCCGTTCCAGCACCTTGTCCAGGGTCAGTTGCAGGATGTTGAAATCGTGCAGGGGCTTGGTGATGAAATCCCACGCCCCGGCGCGCATGGCCCGCACGGCGTCCTCCACCACGCCCACGCCGGACAGCACGATGGTGGGCAGGTCGGGGGCCAGTTCGCGGGCGTGGGCCAGGAAGGCGTACCCGTCCATGACCGGCATGTTCAGGTCCACGATGGCCGCCTCGACATCGGGCAGGCTGGCCTCCAGCACCTTCAGCCCCTGGCGGCCGTCGGCGGCCTCCAGCGTTCCGTAGTCCATGTCCTCGAGGAAGGCGCACAGCGAGCGCCGCAGCCCTTCCTCGTCGTCGACGACCAGCACGCTCATCGCGGGTTCCTCCCGTCGGCAGTGGAGCCGCCGGGCATCCCCAGCAGGTGCCGGATGCGCTCGGCCAGCCGTTCGGCGTCGTGGGGCTTCACGAACACGTCCTCCGGCCCCACCCCGGCAACGCGCAGGGCCGCGCCGGGCGCCATCTCCACCGACCCGGTGTGCACCAGAAAGTGGCGGCTCAGCCCGCGGGCGGCCGCCGCGAGGATGAACTGCTCGCCGTTGATGCCGGGCAGGCGCATGTCCACCACGCACAGGTCCGCGTGCCGGGCGGCCAGGGCGTCCAGCGCTTCTTCGCCGGATGCGGCCGTGCGCACCAGGAACCCGTCGAGGTCCTCGAAATAGGCCGCCAGCAGACGGCGGATGGGTTCCTCGTCGTCCACGATGAGCAGTTCGTGGGGGTGTGGCGCGTTGCCGGTGCCCGTCATGACTGTGCCCCTGTCGTGCCGTCGCCGGGCCGGGTTGCGGGTTCGGGGGGATCGGCGGGGGCGGGGTCCACGGGCAGTTCGATGATGAAGCGGGTACCCCTGCCCGGCGCGGATTCCACCTCCATCCGGCCGCCGTGCCCCTTGGTGACGATGAAGTACGAGACGGACAGGCCGAGGCCGGTGCCCACCCCCGGCGCCTTGGTGGTGTAGAACGGCTCGAAGGCCCGGCGCTGCACCTCGGGCGGCATGCCGGGGCCGTTGTCGGCCATGACGATGCGCACCCCGCCCGGCATGGCGGCAACGTCGATGTCGATGCGCGGGGCCTCCACGGGCGGGTCGGCGGTGGCCATGGCCTGGGCCGCGTTGCGCAGCAGGTTGATGGCCACCTGCTCGATTTCCGTTTCCGTGCAGTTGATGGAGGGCAAGTCGTCGTCCATGCGCAGGGCGACGTCTATCTTCCGGAAGTCGTAGCTCTTCTTCAGGTCGTAGTCGCTCTGGGCCAGGGTCAGCGCGCGGCGCAGCACGCCCGGCAGGTCGCAGACCTTGCGCCTGGATTCGCTGCGGCGGCTGAATTCCAGCATGTGCCGGATGATGGCCGAGGCGCGCAGGGCGGCGGACTGGATGTCGCCCAGGAACACGTCCAGCTTGCGCTCGCGCATGTAGCGGGCCAGCAGTTCCATGTCGAGGCCCATGGTCCGGGCCACCTCCAGGTTCTTGGCGAAGTCGGGCCGGGTGCGCTGCGCCATGTTCTGCGCCGCCTGCAACACGATGCCGAGGGGGTTGTTGATCTCGTGCGCGATGCCCGCCGCGATGCCCCCCAGCGAGACCATCTTTTCGGTCTGGATGATCACCTCCTGCATCTTCTTGATCTGGGTGATGTCGCGCAGCACGGCCATCACGTGGTCCTCGCCGTCGATGTGCAGCAGCGCGCAGGACAGCAGGCAGCTCATGGGCGTGCCGTCCTTGTGCCGGGCCGCGAATTCGTGGTTGCGCAACTCGCCGTCGCGCCGGAGCTGGCGGTAGGCGTCGCGCAGCGAGGCGCCGGGCACCACGATGGCCAGGTCGCTGGCGGGGGTGGCCAGCACTTCGTCGCGCGTGAAGCCGAACATGCGGATGAACGCCTGGTTCACGTCGCGCACCGTGTCGTCGTCCAGGCGGGCCACCACGATGGCGTCGGGGCTGAGCTGGAAGAGCTGGAAGAACTTCTGCTCCGACTGGCGCAACTGCTCCTCGGCCTGCTTGCGGATGCTCACGTCCTCTACGGAGCCGTCGAGGAAGCTGGGCCTGCCCTCCGCGTCGAACTGGAGCGAGGCGTTGACGATGGCGTGGAAGGGCGTGCCGTCGCGGCGCAGCAACTGGCACTCCATGCGCACCCCCGAGGGGTTTTGCCGCAGCATGTCCAGCAGGCGGCCCCGCTGGGCCGGGTCGGGGTGGATGGCCAGGGGCACGTGCAGGCGCAGCAGTTCGTCGCGGTCCGCGTAGCCCAGCATGCGCGCCAGGGCGGGGTTGGCGTCCATGAACCCGCCCTCGAAGCCGGTGCGGAAGATGCCGAGGGGCGCGTTGTGGAAGATGGCGCGGTACTTTTCCTCGCTGGCCTTCAGGGCGGCCTCCGCCGCCTTCATCTCCGTCACGTCCACGGTGATGGACAGGATGGCCTCCTCCCCGCCGAAGGACACCGGCACGGAAGAGAAGATGATGTGCCGGGGTGTGCCGTCCGGCCTGCGGCTGCTGGCCTCCACGCCGTGCACGCCGCCCGTCTCCCGCACCCTGCGGCGGAAGGCCGCGGCCTCTTCCGGCGTCATGGTGGAGAAGCGCCGGGTATCGCCGCGCAACACCTCGTCCCTGTCCATGCCCTGGGCCTCCAGAAAGGCCCGGTTCACGTCCAGCAGGGCGCCGTCGGACATGCGGTTGATGACGATGGCGTAGGGGGCGTTCTCGAAGATGGTGCGGAAGCGCCGCTCGCTTTCCAGCGCGGCCTCGCGGTGCTGCTTCAGGCTGTGCACGTCCACGTTCAGCCCCAGGATGCGCGTGGGGCGGCCGGACGCGTCCCAGGCCACGGCCTGGCCCTTGCCCAGTACCCAGCGCCACTGGCCGTCGGCGTTGCGCATGCGGAATTCCGATTCGTAGCTGCCCGTGCCCCCGGACGCCATGTAGGCGGCAAGCACCGAGGCGGTCCGTTCGAGGTCGTCGGGATGCATCAGGCTGAACCAGCCCGCACGGGTATGGGGTGTGCTGTCCGGCTGGTGCCCCAGCATGGTGTACCATTCCGGGCTGCAATAGGCGGCCCCCGATTCCGGCTGGTACTCCCAGATGCCCGCGTTGGTGGCCCCCAGCACCAGGGCCAGGCGGGTGGCCTGCTCCTCGGCCTTGCGGCGCGCATGGTCCAGGGCGTCCACCTTTTCGCGCAGCCTGCGCCGCAGCACCGAGGTGACCAGGGTGAGCCAGGCTACCATGGCCACGGCGGCCACGGCGGACACGCGCAGCATGCGGCGCTGGTCCTGGGTGAGCACCCCGCCGGTGTCCAGGCGTATCCAGCGGGCCTTGGCGCGTTCCAGTTCGTCCGGTGGGATGGCGGCAAACGCCTTGAGCACCGCGCTGCACAGCAGGGGGTACTTGTTGCTGATGCCCAGGCTGAGGGGGTAGCCGAGGTCGGTGGTGCCGACCACCTTCAGGTTGGGCAACTGCTCCCTGTCGATGTAGTGGGCGGCCACGGCCTGGTTTTCCACCATGGCGTCCACCACGCCGAAGGACACGTCGCGCAGGCCGGTCTGCACGTTGGGCACGGGCACCACCTCGATGCGCCCGTCCCCCGACATCCGGCGGACGTACGCCTCGGTGACGTAGCCCCGCACCACGGCCACGCGCCGCCCGACGAAGTCGGAAAGCCGGCGGCCGTCCTCCTCGCCGCGGCGGGCGATGATGGCGGTGGGAATGTCCACGTAGGGCGGGGTGAACTGGGCGAAGCGCTCCCGCTCCGGGGTGCGCACGATGACGGGGACGACGGCGATGTCGCCGCTTTCCAGCGCCGCAAGCTGGCTGGGCCAGTCCGGGGCCGGGGTGTTGGTGAAGCGGGCCCCCAGTTGCTGTTCGACCAGGGCCATCACATCGGCGGCCAGCCCGTGGAACGTGCCGTCCGAGGCCAGGTTTTCGTAGGGCGGAAAGTTCTTGTCGAAGTACAGGGTGAGCTTGTCGGGGTTGTCGACAAGCCAGGCCTGCTCCGCCTCGGTCAGCACGGCCCGGGCCAGGGCCGGGAAGGGACGCGACAGGCACAGGGCCATGGCCGCCAGCAGCAGCGCCACGTACGGCGCGGCCCGCTTGCGGAGAAACCGGGGAGGCCGGGGAGGCCAGGGAAACCGGACGGGCGGGGCGGTGGGCGCGGCATGGCGGTCCGGGAGCATCTGTAGCCCTCCGTGTGCGCCGCCCGTTTCCGGCGGGGCGGCATGATGGCGGATGATTCCAGTATGGCCCACTTGGCGGGGCCGCGCAATGCACGCGCCGTTTTTTCGTTTCTAATGCGGACAGCGAACCGCGAACCGCCCGGTATCGGCGGGACCGTGGCCCCATCGGTCCCATCGGCCCTATCGGCCCTATCGGTAGGGCCCGCTTGCGGAGGGGCCGCCGTTGCCTGTACACCTGCCATACCTGCCCCCCAGCCGCCAGGAGCCGCCATGCCCACCCGCACAGCCAGCCCCGCCGCCGGAGCCGCGCGCCGCATGGCCGCGCTGTGCCCGTTGCTGGTGCTGCTGGCGCCCTTTCTGGCCGGGGTGGCCCTGACGGCGGCGCAGTCCCTGGGCTGGCTGCTGCCTGTGGCCTACACGCCGGAACCGGCCGCGCAGGGGCTTTTGGCCCCGGACGCGTGGGACGCGTGGGCCGGGTGGCGGCAGCTGGCGCAGCCGCACATGGCCGGTTCGCTGCTGCTGGGGGTGCGCGTGGCCGGGGTGTCGGCCCTGCTTGCCGTGGCGGGGGGTGCGCTGCTGGCGTTCGGGGTGTGGCGGCTGCCCGCCCGCATGCAGCTGGCGGCGCTGGTGTTCCGGGTGCCGCTGGTGCTGCCGCACATCGTGGTGGCCTTTCTGGCCATCGTGTTCTGGAGCCGTTCCGGCCTGGTTTCCGCCGCGTTGCACCGGGCCGGGATCACCGGCGGCCAGGCGGAGTTTCCCGCGCTGCTCTGGGGCGGCGACGGCATGGGCATGATCATGGCCTACACCTACAAGGAACTGCCCTTCGTCATGCTGCTGGCCGTGGCCTCGCTGCGGCGGCTGGACCCGCGCCTGATCGAGACGGCCCGCATGCTGGGGGCCGGGCGGTGGGCCGTGCTGCGCGACGTGGTGGCGCCCCACCTTGCCCCGGTGCTGCACGCCTCGTTCCTGATCCTGTTCCTGTACGCCTTCGGCGCGGTGGAGATTCCCCTGCTGCTCGGCGAATCCACCCCGGCCATGCCGGGGGTGGCGGCGTACGACCTGTACTTTCTGCGTTCGCTGGAGGACCGCCCGGCGGCCGCCGCGCTGCTGACCCTGCTGCTGGCGTGCTGCGTCGGGTTCGTGGCGGCCTACGTGCGGCTGGTGGCCGGGCTGCGCGGCCGGGAGCGCCAGCTGTGAGCCTCTGTGCCGGGCAGGGACGGCGCTCCGGATTGCCGGGGAGAGGGGGGGATTCGCGCGCGGGGCCGCGCCTGTTCCTGGGCCTGCTGTGGCTGCTGTTCGGTCTGCCGCTGCCGGTGCTGGCCCTGTGGGCCGCCGCGCCCGGCTGGGCCTGGCCCGACCTGTGGCCCGCCGTCCTCGGCGGGCGCACGGTGGCCTTCGTGCTGGCCAACCGGCAGTCCATCGCCGGGGCGCTGGCCTCGTCCGCCCTGTATTCGCTGGCCGTGGTGGCGGTGACCCTGTGCGCCTGCCTGGCCCCGGCGCGGCTGCTGGCCTTCGGGCGGTTTCGAGGCCGGGGGGCGCTGGAGGGGGTGCTGCTGGCCCCGGCCCTGCTGCCCGCCATGGGCTTTGCGCTGGGGCTGTACGGCGCCCTGGTGCGGCTGGGCCTTGCGGACACCCCGGCGGGCGTGGTGCTGGTGCTGTCGGTGGTGTCGTACCCGTACATGCTGCGGGCGCTGGCCTCGGGCTTCGAGACCGTGGGGCCGGACTACGGCCGCTGCGCCGCCAACCTGGGCGCGGGTCCGCTGCTGCGCCTGCTGGCCGTGGAACTGCCGCTGCTGCTGCCCGCCGCCGTGGCGGGCGGGTCCGTGGTGTTCCTGGTGGCCTTTTCCGACTATTTCCTGGTGCAACTGGTGGGGGGCGGGGTGGTTCCCTCGTTCACCGGATACCTGTTCCCGGTGCTGCAATCGCCGGACAGGGGGCTTGCGACCATGCTGTCGCTGGTATTCCTGGCGGTGCCGGTGGCGCTGTTCGTGCTGGTGGAGGGATTGGTGCTGGCCGTGTACCGGCGGCGCGGCATGTAGGGGGGCTGCCGGGGCGAAAGTGATGCCTTGCCGACACGGTGGCGCGTGCAATCCGCCACGTGGCGTGGTATGCTGCATCATGGACGTCTGTACCTGACGCACGGCAGGGGCCGTTGGCGGGTTCTCGCGCAAACGGGTCGTGTCCGGGGGGACGGACGGGGGGCGGGAATCCATGGCAGGGGCGCGGCGGCCGCACGGCGCGGCCCCGTGAAGGATGGTGGCGGGCCGGGGCCGGAACGGTGGCCCGCACAGGGGGACATATGGACTTCATCAGCATCGGGGAACGGACGCAGGCCCGCTGGCAGCAATCGCTGGACACCCTGGCGCGGCTGCTGGGCGTTCGCGTCGCCGCCATCGTGCGACGGCACCCGGGGGGGCTTTCGGTGCTGCTTTCCAGCGACACGGCGGGCAATCCGCTGGTGCCGGGCATGCGCATCGCCACCTCGGCGGGCGGAACGTACTACGACGCGGTCATCGAGGCGGGCCGGCCGGTGTATGTGCAGAACGCCCTGGACGACCCGCGCTGGCGCGACAGCCCCATGGCGCGGGCGGGCTTCGTCGCGTATCTGGGCTATCCCCTGCTGCTGCCCGACGGGCAGGTGTACGGCACGCTGTGCCTGCTGGACACGCGCCAGTGGCCGCCGTCCGACGTGCACCGGGCCATCGTGTCCGACTTTCACGGCCAGGTGGAGGAAACCCTGGCCCTGGTCTACGAGAACGCCCTGTTCGGCGCGCAGCAGGACACCCTGCCCTCGGCCGCGCTGACCGTGGACACCCGGGGCGTGGTGGCGCGGGCAAACCGCCGCTTTCCGAAGCTGTGGGGCATCGATGCCGACGCCGCCAGCCTGGCCGGACGCCCGCTGGCCGAGGTGAAGGCCCTGGCCGCCGCCCGCCTGCCGGACCCCGCCGCCATCGACGCCGTCCTGCCCGATGTCGCGGCCCGCGAAGCAGGCGGGCCGTCCGCCCGTCCGCCCGGCGAAACTGGCGGGGCTGGGGGATCTGGGGGACTTGGCGGGGCTGGCGGCCTTCCGGTGCAACTGGCCGACGGCCGCGTGCTGCGGCGCACCTTCCGCACCCTGCGCGACGAGCACGGACGGGTCTGGGGCAGCCTGTGGCTGTTCGAGGACGTCACCGCCGAGGTGCGCGCGCAGGAAGCGCTGCGGCGCAGCGAGGAACGGCTGAAGCTGGCCCTGGACGCCGCCAGCGAGGCGCACTGGGACTGGAATTTCGAGACCGGCGAACTGTATTGCAGCCCGCGCTACTACGAAATGCTGGGGTACGTGCCCGGCGAGTTCGAGTGCACCCACGATGCCCTGCGCGACCTGGTGCATCCCGACGACATGGCCGACGTGACGGCCGCCCTGTGCGTGCCCCAGGGGAGCTTTGCCGTGCCCGGCCTGTCCGGCCTGTCTGGCCCGGCCGTTGCCCGCGTGGTGGCCGGGGCCTGCGGGGTGGGCCAGTTCGAGGTGCAGTTCCGCCTGCGCACCAAGGACGGCGGCTGGAAGTGGATGCTGGCGCGCGGCCGCGTGCTGGCCCGGCGCGAGGACGGTTCCCCCGCGCGGGTGGTGGGCACGCACATGGACATCACCGCCGCCGTCAGCCAGCGCCTGGCGCTGGCCCGCAGCGAGGAGTTGTTCCGGGGCATCTTCAGCACCGCCTCGGTGGGCATCGTGCTGCTGGACCGCTTCGGCCTGCTGGTGCGGGTCAACGACGCCTGCGCGCGCATGCTGGGGTACGCCACGGAAGAAATGCGCGGCCAGCACTTCAGCCGGTTCATGCACGAAGAGGAAACCCCGCAGGCCGCCGCCACCCTGACCCGCCTGCTGGATCGCACCCAGGACGCCAGCCGCCTGCAGCACCGCCTGCGCCACAAGGATGGCGGCTACCTCTGGACCGACATCAGCGCTTCGCCGCTGGTGGGACCCGACGGCGAGGTGGAGGCGGCCCTGGCCATCATCGCGGACATCAACGAGCAGCGCGCGGCCCAGCAGGCCCAGGAGGACAGCGAGCGGCGCTACCGCGCCCTGTTCGAGAACGCCCAGGTGGGCATTTTTCGCACCCGCATCGCCGACGGCAGGTTTCTGGAGGCCAACGCCCGGATCATCGAAATGTACGGCTGGACGGACCGCGCGGAATTCATGGAAAAGATGCGCTCCACCGAATGGTACGTGGATCCCGAGGCGCGCGGCCGCATGGTGGCCACCCTGCTGCGCCGGGGGGAGTTCCGCAACATCGAGGTGGAGATGCGCCGGCGCGACGGCTCCACGGTGTGGTTCGAGTATTCCGGCAAGCTGGATGGCGACACCATCGTCGGCGTGGCCCAGGACGTCACCCAGCGCCGGGCGGCCGAGGCGGCGCGCCAGCGGTCCGAGGCGCACTACCGGCTGCTGTTCGAGGCCGCCGCCGACGCCATCTTCCTGCATGACCCCGAGGGGCGCTTCCTGGACGTGAACGAGGTGGCCTGCCGCCGCCTGGGCTACACCCGGCGCGAACTGCTGGACATGACCCCGCACGAACTGGATGCCGAGGAATTCGCCGAGCAGGTGGACGAGCGCATCCAGCGGCTGCGCGAGGAGGGCTCGCTGACCTTCGAATCGGCCCACCGGACCCGGAACGGCACGGTTCTGCCCGTGGAAATCCATGCCAAGCTGCTCGACTTCGACGGCAGGCCCGTGGTGCTCAGCATCGCGCGCGACATCACCGACCGCAAGCGGCTGGAACAGGCCCTGATGCGCGAGGCCACCACCGACCCGCTGACGGGCATCCGCAACCGGCGGCAGTTCTTCGTGGACGCGGAGCGCGAGATGGGCCGCGCCACCCGCTACGGCCGGCCGCTGACCGTGCTGATGCTGGACCTGGACCGCTTCAAGCGCATCAACGACCGCTTCGGGCACCACGCGGGCGACGCCGTGCTGCTGGGCTGCGTGCAGGCCTGCCAGCAGTCGCTGCGCGATACCGACATCCTGGGGCGGCTGGGCGGCGAGGAATTCGCGGCGGTGCTGCTGGAAACGGACCTGGACGACGCGCTGGCCGCCGCCGAACGGCTGCGCCGGGCCGTGGAGGAAATGGCCGTGCCCTTCGGCGGCCAGGACCTGCGCTGCACGGTGAGCATCGGCATGGCCCTGCTCGGGCCGGGCGACGCGGCGCTGGACGACATCCTGCGCCGGGCGGACTCGGCGCTGTACGCCGCCAAGGAGGCGGGCCGCAACCGGGTGATGCTGGCGCGCGCCACCAACGGCGGAATGGAGGACCAGAACCGCCGCTGGAGCAGCGGCGGCGTACCGCGCGGCAACGGCTGACCGGACGCGGCGCGGCGGTGCCCACGGGTATGGCGCGGCGGTACGGACGGCGCCAGGCGGGGGGGCCGGATGTGGCCGGATGTGGCCAGATGTGGAAAGACGCGGCCGGCTGAGCCGGACGGGGGAGAATGCAGGACGGGCGCTTTCCGGAGGGTTTCCGGAAGGCGCCCGTCAACGTTGCGGAATGGGGCGCACCGCCGCGTGCCGGGAAAGGCCGGGGGCGCGGGGGTCTGTTACGGCGCGGCAGGGGCGGCTGGCGCGGGTTGCGCGGGTTGCGCGTCCTGCGGGGCGGACTGCGGAGCGGGCTGCGGCTCTGTCTTGGGGGCCGGTGCGCCCGGCCCGGTGGATGCGTCGCCCCGGTCCGGCCTGTCGGCCTCTGTGCCCCTGTCCTTCCCGTCGCCCTTGTCTGTGTCGGCCGGGGCTTGCGCCGGTGCGGCGTTGCCCTCTGGTGCGGCGTTGCCCTCTGGTGTGGCGGCGGTTCCCGTGTCGGTGCCTGTATCTGTTCCGGTGGGCGGGCGTCCGGCCTGCGTGGCGGCGTCGGCCCCCGGCGTTGCGGGTATGGCGGCCTCGCGGGTGCTCCCGTTGGCCGGGGTGCCCTGCGTTGCCCCCCTGGTTCGCCCGGCGCGCTGGAAGCGGTTCACGGCGCGGTTGTGTTCGTCCAGCGTGGCGCTGAACTGGTGCGAACCGTCGTTGCGCGACACGAAGTAGAAATAGCCGTGTTTTTCCGGCGCGGTGGCCGCGCGCAGCGAGTCCAGCCCCGGCGAGCAGATGGGGCCGGGGGGCAGGCCGGGGCGGCGGTAGGTGTTGTACGGGTTGGCCGCGTCCTGGAGGTGGGGGCGGCGCAGGTTGCCGTCGAAGGTCTCGCCCAGGCCGTAGATGGTGGTGGGATCCGCCTGCAACAGCATGCCGGTGCGCAACCGGTTGGCGTACACCCCGGCCACGCGGCCGCGTTCCGAGGGCTGGCCGGTCTCCTTTTCCACGATGGAAGCCAGGATGATCAGCCGCCGCAACTCGTCGCGGGCGGGGCGGCCGTCGGGCCAGACCTGCGCGGCGCGCCGCCAGAAGGTGTCCACCATGCGCCCGGCCACGGCGCGGGCCGATTCCCTGTCCGGCACCGGGGACTTCTTGAGCAGGTAGGTGTCGGGAAACAGGAAGCCTTCCGCCGTGTCGAAGGGGATGCCCCAGTGGCGCAGGAAGGCCGGGTCGGTGATCACCGCGCGGAAGTCCTCCACGGTGACGAAGCCCTCGGCCTCCAGCAGGCGGGCGGTTTCCCACCAGGTCAGCCCTTCGCGCAGGGTGATGCGCGAGAGCACCGGCTGGCCGTTCACCAACTGGTCCAGCACGCGGAAGGGCGTCCAGTTGCTGTGCACCAGGAACCGCCCGGCCTTCAGCGAGGTTTCCCAACCGTGGTAGTGGGCCAGCAGCTTGAAGCGCCAGTCGCTGGTCACCGCCCCCTTGTCCACCAGTTGCTTCGTCACCCTGTCGAAGGTGGCGCCCGGCTCCACGTCCACGTACACGTCCGTTCCAGCGGGGCCGGGCGAGGCGGGCGGGGTGTTCAGGAAGCGCCAGGCGTCGTAGCCCGCGTAGCCGCACGCCAAAAGGCCCAGCAGGACCAGCGCCGCCAGCGCGCGCAGCAGCAGGCGCAGCACCGGGCGGTCCGGTGATGCGGTGAGCGGGGGCGGGGTGACGGGCTGCGGGACTTCTGTGAGGGGCGTAAGGGGCGTGGGGGGCGACACCGGCTCGGGCGTTTCCGGTTGCGTCGGTTCGGCCGGTTCCGCCGGCTCTGCCAGCGCCGTTAGTTCCGCCGGTTCTGTCGGCTCCACCGGTTTCACCGGTTCCGTCGTTTCGGACGTTTCCGGCGCGACCGGTTCCACCGACTCCACCGGTTCTACCGGCTCTGCCGATTTCGCCGCTTCGCCTGACTCCGTTGCTTCGCCCGATGCAGACGTTGCGGAGGTTGCGGGCGTGCCGGGTGCGTCCTCGGCGGCGGCTTCCGGTGTCGCGCCTGTATCGGGTACCGGCGCGTCGGGTACGGGTACGTCAGGCGTGGGCGCGTCCGCAGCAACAGCCGCCGACGGGTCGGAATTCGGGGGGGCTTTGGGGGTATCGCTCATGCGGTGATGCTATCCGGTCAGGCGGGGGTACGCCGGGATTCCGGCAGGTTGAGGAACGATTGCAGGATGCGCGCGGCCGCCTGCTGGTCCACCACGGCCTCCAGCGCCTTGCCGGAAAGCCCGGCGTCGCGCAGGTCGTCCTCGGCCTCGTAGGAACTCAGGAATTCCTCCATGAGGTAGACGGGCAGGGCGGTGCGGCGCTTCAGCCGTTCCACGAAGTTGCGCACCTGCCGGGTGGTCAGGGTGTCCGTGCCGTCGTGCAGCAGGGGCAGCCCCACCACGAAGGCTTCGGCGCGCTCCTCTTCGGCCACGGCCAGCAGTTCGGCGAAGAACCGGTCGCGGGTGGTCATGACGATGGTGCGGCGCGGAAAGGCCATGCTGCCGCCCGTGTCGCTGGCCGCGATGCCGGTGCGCCTGGTGCCGTAGTCGATGCCGAGGTACTTCATGGCAGGCCGGATGCTACGCCAGCGGGCGCGGTGGGGCAAGCTGGGGGGCTGCCAGGAGTGCGTTGGCACGCAATGTCATTAAGGGCAAGCCCCTATTGAAAAGTTTGAAGGGGTGGAGGGGGTCCGGGGGAGGAGGGGAATACTTTGCGGCAACTGTTAGGCGAGCGCTTGCGCGAGTCTTACAGTTGGCGACCGCAGAGCGTCAAAGTTTCCCCTCCTCCCCCGGTTCGTTCTTTCAGTCTTTGCTTCTTCTTACAACCCGCTGTCGTCCACCACCCGCACCCCGCCCTCATCCCTGGCGTGGTCGGCGGCCTTGCGCAGGATCTTGCGCCAGTCCGCGCCCTTGGCCAGTTCGGCCAGCCATTCCAGGGTATGCAGCACGGGGCGCTTGTCCTTGAGGGCCAGCATGGTGCGCTTGATGCCCACCTTGCACGAGGGGCAGCCCACGATGACGGGCGCGCCGTCGGCGTAGGTCATGAAGTCCGCCTCAAGGCGCATCCGCTTGCGGGCGCGCAGCTTGTTGTAGATGGCGGGCGAGGTCATGGCGCCCATGCCCGATTCGCCGCAGCAGCCGGGATTCACGCGCACCTTGGCCCCGGTGAAGGCGGCCACGGCCTGCGCGTAGATGTTGGCGGCCTTGCCCTTGTGCACGCCCACCCATTCGGCGTGGCACGAGGGGTGGTAGAGCACCTCGGTTCCGGCGGCGGGCTTTTCCGCACCCGTAAGGGCGTCGGCAGGCAGCCGTTCGAGCAGGAACTGCACCATGTCCATGTGGCGCATGGCCGGGGCGTTGCCCTGCGCGCCCAGCAGTTCGTGGTGCTGGATGCCGTCGCGGCACGAGCCGCAGGCGGTGATGACGTGGGTGACGGAAAGCCCCGCCGCGCGGGCCTTGTCCAGCGCGGCCCTGATGGCCTGCACGTTGTGGTCGCGGTTGGCGGCGAAGGCGTTGTCCGCCCCGGCGGACAGCAGCGGATAGCCGCAGCACAGGTGCTGTTCCGGCATGACCACGGCCACGCCGGATTTGAGCATCAGCATCAGCCCGGCCAGGCCGATGTTGCGGTAGAACAGCCCGCCGCCGCAGCCGGGGAAGTAGAACACCGCCTCCACGGGTTCGCCGGTGGCCGCCGCGCGCTCGCGGGCGCTGGCGGGCACGAAGATGCCGCCCTTGTCGAGCCGCAACGTCTCGGACAGGTTCTTGTAGCCCACTTCCGGGCCGGGACCGGCGAACAGCGGGTTCTCGAAGCGTTCGCGCCATCCGGCGGGCACCAGCCCCACGAAGCGGTTCTGGAAGCGCTGGCCCATGGACGCGGCCTTGGCCGCGCGGGGCACGCGCGCCGCCGGGTCCGCCGACAGCCATTCCAGCACCTTGCGCTTGATGGGGTGGCCGCCCGCGTTCTCCGATTCCAGGAAGGCGCGCATGGCCAGGGCCACGCCGGACGAATCGATCTTCACCGGGCAGACCGAGGTGCAGCGGCCGCAGCCGGTGCAGTGCTCCATCATGGCGCGCAGTTCGCCCAGCAGGAAGGGGTCGGGCCTGCCCTTGTTGACCTGCGAATAGTACACCGCCTCCACCAGCGCGCCGAGGGCGATGTTCTTGTTGCGCGGGTGGTATTGCAGCGACTGTTCCGGGTAGAACATGGGACAGACCTGCTTGCACTTGCCGCAGCGGGTGCAGATCTGCACGTTGGCCAGCAGCGCGATGAGCCGTTCCTTGTCGGGCAGGCCGCTCTGGCGGATGTCCTCGATGAGCCGGTTGAACGAGAAGGTGAACGGCCGCACCGGCAGTTCGCGCTGGGTCAGCTTGGCCGGGTTCAGCACGTTGCGCGGGTCCACGCGCTCCTTGAAGGCGCGCAGGGCGTCCATCTTCTCCTTGCGCAGGAAGGCGATCTTGGTGATGCCGATGCCGTGCTCGCCGGAAACCTCGCCGCCCACCTCCTGGGCCTTGGCCATGACGCGGTGGGCCACCTGCTCGGCGTTGTGCAGCATGACCGGGTCGTTGGAGTTGACCGGGATGTTGACGTGACAGTTGCCGTCGCCCGCGTGCATGTGGCTGGCCACCTCGATGCGGGTGGCCTGCATGTGGTCCTTGATGCGCTCTATCTTGCGGGCCAGGTTGGGGTGCGCGTTGGCCAGTTCGCCCAGAAAGACCACGGCGCGGATCTGCATTTCCTCGTCCGAGATGTCCTTGGCCGAAACCTCGCCCTTGGCCACCTTGGAGGCGTAGGTGAATTCGCGGTTGAACTCCCTGTCGTCCAGCGGCATGCCCGCCAGACGCCCCACCTCTTGCAGGGCCGAGCGGTAGGCGGCGGCCGCGCATTCCAGGTTCACCTGCTCCAGGAAGTCGGCGAACTCGGGCACGCCGTCGATGGGGATGACCACGTCCTCGTTGATCTTGAAGCCGGAGGTGCGCCGGGCGATGGCGGACAGCTTGTGGCGGTCCTCCCAGAATATCTCGGCTTCCTTCTCGTCGCGCGCGGCAAAGATGTCCGCCCCGTCGTAGGGGTTCACGATGTCCAGGATCTGGTGCACGGCGCGGTCCAGGTGGAACTCGTCGTCGCCGTCCAGCTGCACGATGAGCACCGAGATGGGGTCGCCCTCGTACTCCGTGGACTTCTTCTTGTATTCTATGGCCTTGACGTACTTGGAGTTGAACTCCTCCAGGGCCGATATCTTCACGTGGTCGCCTTCGCGGCGGATGGTGTCGCGGTAGCCCACCACGTCCTTGATGACCTGCATGGCGTTGTTCATGGAACGCCCGAAGAATTCCAGCACCAGCACGCGCTGGTGGGCCGGTTTCTTGTGCAGCACGAAGCAGGCTTCGACGATGATGCCGTCCACGCCTTCCTTCTGCATGCCGGGCAGGCCGCCCAGGGTCTTGTTGGTCACGTCCTTGCCAAGGCCGGGCAGGCGGATTTCGTCGCCGCGCAGCGACACCACGTTGCGCACGCCGCCGCTCAGGTCGCGGATTTCGAAGGTGGCCGTCTCTCCGGGCATGATCTTGTGGCGCGGGTGGTCCACCCGGGCCACGTCGATGATCTCGCCGGTGGGGGTGACCATGCGCCACGAGAGCAGGTTGTCCAGGGTGGTGCCGTACTCGAAGGCGAAGGGGCCGCCCGCGTTTTCCGCGATGTTGCCCCCGATGGACGAGGCCAGCTTGGAGGCCGGGTCCACGGTGAACAGCAGGCCCTTCTTGCCCGCCGCCGCGATGGCGTCGTTGGTGATGACCCCCGCCTCGCAGCACAGCACCCTGTTCTGCTCGTCGATGCTGACGATGCGGGTCAGGCGGCCAAGGCTCAGGATCACGGTGCGCTTGCGGGCGGGCACGGCCCCGCCGGTCAGGCCGGAGCCGCCGCCGCGCGGGATGATGGCGAACTTCATCTCGTTGGCCAGCTTGACCACCGCGCTGACCTGCTCGGCCGAGGCGGGGCTGACCACCAGCATGGGCAGTTCCATGCGCAGGTCGGTGGCGTCCGTCGAATTTTCCACCAGCGCGCCGGGGCGGGTGTCGATGCATTCGCGCGGCATGACGGCGGCCATGCGCTTCACCAGTTCGTCGCGGAAGGCCACCTCGGCCTCGTGCGCGCTCCAGAACATGGTGATGCCTTCGCCGATGCTGGTGGCGTAGTGGTGGGCAAGCGCCGCCTTTTCGCCCTCGAAACGCGCGCGAACGCTCGCTTTCACCGTTTCCGCGTCGATGAACGGGTTGTACACGACCAGAAACAGCTCTTCCGCGATTTCGATGGCAAGGTGGCGCACGGACTCTGGCCAGTCCTCGAATTCGTCCAGATTGATGCGCAGGATGCGGTTGACGACGAAATCCGCGGATATGGAGATATGCGGGCCTTTATGGGGCATGAGCGGGCTCTCTCTCGGGTTGCGGTGAGAGGAAGCCGTTGACTATAGGCGCGCGCGGCCCGGTTGGCAAGTTGAGTGAGCGCACGATGTTTCGGAGGGGGGCGGAGCGCATGGGAAACGGGGCGGTACCGGCATGGGCCGGGGGCAGCCGGTTTCCGGCGCGTGCCGGGCAGGGCGGTGGCCACGCCGGTGGGGCCTGTCCGCGCCAAAAAAATGTGCGGGATTTTTCTGTATTGCTGGATAGCATCAGTAGGATGATGCTATGGCGCGTTATACATACAATGTTGTATGGCACTATGTTATGTATAGTTTGTGCGTGCGAACAGCATATCTGTACAGCATCAACTCGTGCATGTTAACTGTAAGATCAATCAATTGATTGTAATTGACACATGGTCGCAATTGGTGTGTAGCGTGGTGCAAGCTCCAAGAAAGGAGGACCGTCATGCCGCACGCACTGCCACGCGCCGATGTCATGGGACGCCTTGCCGCGGACAACCCGTGGTGGGCCGACGAGATCGCCCGCCCCTTCGCGGCGGACCTGCCGCAGCGCGACCACTTCGCGCCATTCTTCGAACTTGCCGCCGACTGTGCCCTGCACCGGGCTGTGGTGCTCATGGGGCCGCGCCGGGTGGGCAAGACCGTGCTGCTGCACCAGATGGTGGACAACCTGCTGAAGCAGGGGGCCGAGCGCCGCCAGATCCTGTTCGCCACCCTGGACGCCCCGGCCTACACCGGCATGGGCCTGGCCGATTTCGTGGAACTGGCCGCCGAGATGGCGGGCCTGGACCCCGCCCGGCCGGGGTGGGTCATCTTCGACGAAATCCAGTACATGGCCGACTGGGAACACGGCCTGGACGCGCTGGCCGCGCGCTGGCCCGCCCTGCGCTGCACGGCGTGCGGTTCCGCCGCGCCCGCCCTGCGCCGCATGGGCGACGCCGAGGCGGCCGGGCGCTTCGCGGTGTACATGCTGCCGCCGCTGTCCTTCGCCGAATTCCTGCGCCTGTCCGGCGGGCAGCGCCGCGACATGAAGCAGCTGTTCACGCCCGAACGCATGGACGAACTGAACGAACTGCTGGTGCGGTACATGAATTTCGGGGGCTACCCGGAGGCCGTGGTGTCCGAACGGGTGCGCGCGGACATGACGCGCTTTCTGCGCAGCGAGATCATCGACCGGGTGCTGTGCAGCGACCTGCCCGGCCTGTACGGCATCTCGGACGTGCAGGAACTGAACCGCCTGCTGGCCGTGCTGGCCCTGAACAGCGGGCGCGAGGTGACCCTGGAGGACCTGCGCGGCGAATCGGGCATCGCCGTGAACACCCTGAAGCGCTACCTCGATTATCTGGAAGCCGCCTTCCTGGTGGTGCGGCTGCGGCGCATCGACGACGCGGGCCGCCGCTTCCGGCGCGACCGCAGCTTCAAGGTGTACCTGGCCAACCCTTCCATGCGCACCGCGCTGTTCGCGCCCATCGCCGGGCCGGACGACCCGGCCCTGCAACCCCTGCTGGAAACCGCCGTGGTGGGGCAGCTGCTGTGCAGCCCGGCCCTGTCCAGCAACACCTGCTACGCCCGCTGGGACGGCGGCGAGGTGGCGCTGGTGGGCCTGCACCCGGTGCACGGCAAGCCGGTGCTGGCCTTCGACATCCGCTGGAGCGACGAGGGCATCGCCACGGGCGCGCGGGGCAGGACGGGCGGCAACGGCAGCGGGTCCACGCCCCTGCGGCCGCTGTTCGAGTTCGCGCGGCGGCACAACGTGCGCAAGGCATACGTGACCACCCGCACCACCTTCACCGTGGGCGTGCAGGGCAAGACCGAATTCTCGTACCTGCCTGCGGGCATGCTGGCGTTCACCCTGTCCAGCCAGGCGGCGGAGCGGATTTTCGCCAAGCTGGTCACGGCGGACTGTGGGTAGGGGCGGAGCAGGGGGAAGAAGGGCACGGAGGGAAGGGCACGCCGGAACTCCAGAGATTGTTGACGAACGTCCCGCCGCCGCCGTGGCTGATGCAGGCGTTCTTGGCATCCTGCCACGACGGTGCATAATTCCCCTTGAGAAAATATTCTACCAGCAACGATACCAGCAGGTTCAGCGGGTATAGATGGACAATGATGGACGCAAAAAGAGCGCCTGCCTCCATGAAGAGGCACAGGCGCTTCGGGGCGGGCTTTGATGGTGTTTTATTCCGGCCTGAGGGTCATCAGCCGCTTACGGAGCATGGCGCTGATACTTCTTTGGGCGCGGGCGACCAACACTATCCAGACCATTCGCTCGGCTTCCATCGGCAGATACACCATGCGAAATCCCTTGATGTGGATTTCTTTGTATTCCCTGGAGACCTGGAGCAGTTCGGGCACGGGATGGCCGCGCAGGGGCAACGTTTTCAGTCTCTGCCCGGCGTCTTTGCGGATTGTTCCGGCCAATTCCCGCGCGGTTTCAGGGCCTTCATTGACGAGGATGTACCGGATGATTTCGACGAAGTCCTCCAGGGCTCCTTCGGCCCAGCGCACGTTCCAGACGTCATTGCCCATTGTGGGCCTTGATTATGGCGTCAATCCGATCCATACCTTCGTCAAAATCCACCGTCCGCCCGTGCTTCACGTCATCAAGCCGCAAAGCGAGCAACTGGAGCATGGCGAGGCTCTCCTGAGTGGCTTCCCACTCTTCC
>NZ_JBAIYT010000013.1:0-95456 GCF_036763125.1 Nitratidesulfovibrio sp. 1201_IL3209 | reverse complement strand
GGGGGGGGGGGGGGGGGGGGGGGGGGGGGGGGGGGGGGGGGGGGGGGGGGGGGGGGGGGGGGGGGGGGGGGGGGGGGGGGGGGGGGGGGGGGGGGGGGGGGGGGGGGGGGGGGGGGGGGGGGGGGGGCCCCCCCCCCCCCCTCTTCTTTCCCGCCCGTAACCGTTGCGAAGTCGCGGGCGAAGCGTTCGGCTTCGCTGTACAGGCAGCCGCAGTAGTTCTGGCGGTGGATGCCCCATTCCTTGGAGGTATCGATGCCTTCCTGCCATCCGGTACGGAAGTCGCGGTACAGGAAGGGGATGGCCCCGTCGTGGCAGTCGGCGGCGATGGCGTGGCCCACCTCCGCGATCATGTCGTGGCGTTGGCGGCGGGAGTAGAGCAGGCTGGTGGTGAAGGCATCGTAGCCGCCGCGTTGGGCGATGGCGCGGGTGCGTTCAAGGCGGGTGGCGTAGCACACCCGGCAGCGCACGCCGGGTTGTTCGCGCCAGGCCATGTGGCGCAGCCAGGCGGCGGGGTCGTACTCGGCGTCGCGCCAGATGACGGGCAGGTCGAGCCGCCGCGAGACTTCGTGCATGGCCTCGCGGCGGCGCAGGTATTCCTGCATGGGGTGGATGTTGGGGTTGAGGAACAGGGCCGTGACCTCGTGTCCCTCGTCGCGCAGCATCCGCACCGTGGCGATGGAGCACGGCCCGCAGCAGACGTGCAGCAGGACGCGCATGGCGTTACCGGGCGGGCCTGATGTCGAGATGTACGCCGAACTGGCGTTCCAGGTCGAGCAGGCGTTCGCGCTTGTGGTTCAGCAGATGCATGGCAAGCTCGGCCCCGGTCTCGAAGACGAACGACGGCGTGCCGTGCGGCAGGGCGCGCAACTGGCGGTGGATTTCGCGCAGGGCCTGCAACGACTGCCACTCCATGTTGCGGCGCAGGCCGGACCCCTTGCAGCAGGGGCAGGTTTCCATGGTGATGGACAGCGCGGACGAGCCGGTGCGCTGGCGCACCACCTGCAACAGGCCGAAGCGGCTCATCTTGCCCACGTCGTGGCGGGCGCGGTCGTTCTTCATGGCGTTGCGCAGGGTCTTTTCCACCTCGCGCCAGTGGTTGCGGTCGCGCATTTCGATGAAGTCGATGACCACCTGGCCGCCGATGTCGCGCAGCTTCAGTTGCTGGGCCACGGTTTCGGCCGCTTCCATGTTGGTCTTCAGGGCCATGGATTCGAAGTTGGTCTTGCCGGAGATCTTGCCCGAGTTGATGTCGATGGCCATCAGCGCTTCGGTCTGGTCGAACACCAGGCGGCCGCCGGAGGGCAGGGTGACCTCGCGCGAGTAGATCTGCTCCAACTGGCGCTGGATGCCGAAGCGTTCCCACATGGTGCGCGACTGCTGGTCCTTGTAGACCTTGACCAGGCTGCCCTTGCGCGGGAAGAGCAGCGAGGAATAGTCCTCGATGAGCGTGGCGGTGTGCTCGTCGTCCACCCACACCTCGGCCACGTCGTCGCTGAGGTAGTCGCGCACCGCGCGCGAGGCCAGGTCCGGCTCCTTGTAGATCAGGCAGGGGGCGGATTCCTCGGTGCCCTTCTTGCGGATGTCCTTCCACAGGCGCTTCAGGAATTGCAGGTCGCGCTGGAGGGTGGTCTTGCTGGTGCCCGCGCTGACGGTGCGCACGATGACGCCAAGGCCGGGGCCGGGGTTCAGCCCTTCCAGCATCTCGCGCAGGCGGCCGCGTTCCTCGTCGTCCTCGACCTTGCGCGAGACGCCGATCTGCTCGCGCCCGGGGGTGAGCACCAGGAAGCGGCCCGGCATGGACAGGTAGGTGGTCAGGAACGCGCCCTTGCTGCCGGTGGGTTCCTTGACCACCTGCACCAGCACTTCCTGCCCGGCCTTCAGCACCTTCTGCATGAGCGGGTACTTCTTGCCCTTGGTGGCGTCGTGCGGGGTGTTGTAATATTCGGGGTGCACCTCGTCGATCTGCAGGAAGCCGTTCTTTTCGGCCCCGTAGTTGACGAAGGCGGCCTGGAGGTTGGTGTCGACGTTGTTGATGATGCCGCGGTAGATGTTGCCCTTGGTCTTGGCCTGGTGGACCATCTCCACGTAGTATTCCTTGACCTGGTTCTCCTTGGCGCCTTCCTCGGCAAGGGCGACTTCCACCTGCTCGCCGGGCAGTACGCTGATGAACATCCTCAGCTTGCTCTTTTTCGTTGTCATGCAGTCCTCTGCGGAAAAAAGTGTAAAAATTCAAAAATTTTGCAACACGTTGCCGTGCCTGCGGCGCGTCCGACCGGATTCCCGGGCGGGATTTCCGGGCGGGTTTACGCGCGGTGTTCGCAACGCGTCGGATGCGGTTGCGGATGCGTCATGCGCATCCGGCGTCGGGCGATGCGTTCGCCCGTGCGCATCCGGCGCGGCGGGATGCGTGTGGGCATCCCCAGCGTGGCGTCGTCCGTCCCTTTCCGGGTGCGGAGAAGCCGTTGCGTCGCCGCGACAGCGGCCGCCCGGCGCTACCCGTTGCGGGGTGCGCGCCCGGCGTGGAAAATTTCGCCGTCCGTATCGCGTGGCAGGGCCGTTTCGGCCACGGGTGCGCATGCGCCCCGCGCCGCCAGCTCCGCCAGCGTCCGCCGCACCGCATCCAGCGGGGCCCCCAGGGCCTTCGCCAGTTGCGGCGCGGTCTGCGGCCTGCGCGTTATGGAGCGCAGCACCGCCTCTTGCAGGTTCCCCGCGTCCGTCCCGATATCCATGGGGGTATCCATGGCGGCATCCCCGGAAGGATGCCTAGGGGAAGAGCGCGCGGGGGCATCCGCGTCTGTTGCATTCGCCGCACGGCAGGGACCGTCATCCGGTTCCGCCGCCGTGGGGGCTCGTTCCGCCGGTGCCGTGGGCGCACACCCGGCGGCCGTGTTCAGTTCGCCGCTCCAGCGGGCCAGCACGTCCCTGCCCACGGGCAGGGCGCGCGGGCTTGCGCCCGGCCGCGACAGGGTGGTCACGTCCACCCGGTGGGGGGCCAGTTCGCGCACGTAGTCACGCAACAGGGCGAGGTTTTCCGCCGTGTCGTTGATGCCGCGCGCAAGCAGCACCTCCAGGCAGATCCGTCCGCCAAACCCGCGCGCGAACCCCAGCAGGCCGTCGGCCACGCCGCGCGCGGTCACGCCCTTGCACGGGCGGTTCAGCGCGCGGAATTCCGCCTCGACCAGCGAATCCAGCGAGGGCAGCACCACGTCCGCCCCGGCCAGGTCGGCGCGCACGTCGTCCCGGTGGAGCAGGGTGGAGTTGGTCAGCACCGCCACGGGCACGCCGGGCAGGATGTCCCGGCAGCCCGCGATGATGCGGGCAAGGTCGCTGTTCAGGCAGGGTTCGCCCGAGCCGCCCAGCGTCACGTGGTCAAGCCGGATGGCGTCCGGCGTCACGCCGTGCCTGGCGGCCTCGGCGTCGCGCCAGCGGGCCAGTTCGTCCAGCAGCACGCGGGCCGGGACGTACGCGGCCCGCTCGCAGGTGTGCACGTCCGTCGCGCCCACCTCGCAGTACAGGCAGTCCATGGAGCACACCCGCCCGCCGAGCAGGTCGAGGCCGAGCGAACGGCCGAGGCGGCCGGAGGCCACCGGACCGAACACGTGGGCAAGGGGCATGCTGTCCAGAACGTCCTCGTGCAGGAGATGCGTGCGAACGATGCGTGCACGGCGCGGCGCGGGCCGCACCTTTCACCGTGGGGTGCATCAAAACGGGTTTTCAGGAAAAAAGCAAGCGGGGGCGGGAAACCGGTGGGGTTCTCTGGCCGTTTTGCAGGGCTGCGGCGGATGATGCAGGGGCAGGGACGCGCACTAGCACGCGCCGGAGCGGCCGTCCATTGGAATGTTGCATGCCCCGATGGTGCCCGGCGCGGAGTACCGCATGCCGGACGCGGCGAGGGGATGTCCGTGCCGCACCGTGCAGAGTTGGGCAGGGCGGACCTGCACGGCCTCTCCGTTGTCTCGCCCGGTCTTGCGGGTCGCCGCTTCTTGACACAGCACCCCTGTCCCGGTAGGCCCTTCGTTCCATAGGGCCGGGACCGGGCCTGCCATCGGCGGCGGGCGTGGCCCCGGGCGCGCGCACGGCGCGCGCCGCCCGGCTTCGCGCGTGCGGGCCGGTTGCCGGTGAACCATCAGGAGGAATCCCCATGCCCGCATACGGAGAACTGGTCATCCTGCAAAGCCCGCGCGGCAAGCGCTACCTGCGCCGCGTCGAAGAGGGCAACGACCTGCACTGCCAGGAAGGCGTGCTGCCCATGGCCGACCTTGCCGCCGTCGACTTCGGCACCGAAGTCCGCACGAAGCAGGGCGTGCCCTTCCGGGTGCAGCGCCCCACCATCACCGACCTGGTCAAGGGCGTGAAACGCCAGACCCAGATCATCTATCCCAAGGATATCGCCTACATCTGCATGCGCCTTGGCGTCGGCCCCGGCCGCACCATCATCGAGGCGGGCTCCGGTTCCGGCAGCCTGACCGTGGCGCTTTCGTGGTTCTCCGGGCCCACCGGCCGCGTCTGCACCTACGAGGCGCGCGAGGAGTTCTACAAGCTCTGCCGCCGCAACCTCGACTGGGCGGGCGTGGGCCAGAACGTCACCCAGTTCAACCGCGACATCGCGGAAGGCTTCGAGCAGACCGACGCCGACGCCCTGTTCCTGGACGTGCGCACCCCGTGGGACTACCTGCACCACGTGGTCCGCGCCGTGAAGCCGGGCGCGGCCCTGGGCTTTCTGGTGCCCACCGTGGACCAGGTGTCGAAGCTGCTGCACGGCATGGAAACCGGCCCCTTCGACGACATCGAGGTCTGCGAAATCCTGGTCCGCCGCTGGAAGCCCGTGGCCGATCGCCTGCGCCCCGAAGACCGCATGATCGCCCACACCGGGTTCCTCATCTTCGCCCGGCATCAGGAACGCTCCGCCGAATGGGACTCGTTCCGCACCCTGGGCACCCGCGAACGCAAGCAGGAAGCCGCCCGCCAGGAACGCCTGGCCGCCGCGCGCGGCGAGGCGGATGCCGCTGCTGGTGACGACGCCGGGTTTGAAGAATAACATCGGGATATAACGGGGGAGGGGCACCCTTTGACGCGCTGCGGTCCTCATCCGTAATGCTCGAAGACTCGCATAACGGCTGAGGCAAAGGGTGGCCCCTCCCCCGTACCCCCGCGTTGCTGTCGCCATCCGTAAGGTTCGCGCAAGCGCTCACCTAACGGCTGCCGCTCCTCTCCCAAACTTTTTAGTTGAGTGGTGATTTGCGCAGGGTGGCATGTGTTGCTATCTGCATGTCGCCCCAATTGAAAAGCTTTGAAGGGATGGAGGGGGGTGTGGGGGGAGGAAGGGGAACTTTCCCGAAAGTTCCCCTTCCTCCCCCCCGCTCTCCGCCTTTAATTTTCACTTCGGAACCGTCATGAACTTCACCATCCAGAATCTCGGCAAGTCCTACAACGGGCAGGACATCCTGTCCGATTTCTCGCTCGAGGTGCAGTCGGGCGTGCGGCTGTGCGTGTGCGGCCCCAACGGGTGCGGCAAGTCCACCTTGCTGCGCATCATCGCGGGCGTGGAATCGGCAGACAGCGGCAAGGTGCTGCTGCCCAAGGGCTGCCGGCTGGGCTACGTGCAGCAGGAACTGGGCGACGACGTGCTGGACCGCCCCCTGCTGGACTGGGTGCTGGACGTGCTGCCCGCGTGGCATGACTTCTGGGCGGAATGGGAGGCGGCCACCCACGCCGGGGACGAGGCGGCCATCCGCAGGCTGGGCGCGAAGCAGGCCGAGCTTGAGCAGGTGTACGGGTACAACCCGGAACACCGGGCGCGGGCGGTGCTGTCCGGCCTCGGCTTCGCGGAGCGCAAGTGGAGCCTGCCCATCCGCAAGCTGTCGGGCGGCTGGCGCGAGCGCGCCAAGCTGGCCCGCGTGCTGACCGCGGGGGCGGACGTGCTGCTGCTGGACGAGCCCACCAACCACCTGGACCTGGAAGCCGTGGAATGGCTGGAAGCCTTCCTGATGGACTACAAGGGCGCGCTGGTGTTCGTGGCGCACGACCGGGTGTTCATGGACAAGGTGGGCACGCACGTCCTGTACCTGGGGGCCAGCAAGCCCATGTACCGGCGCGGCACGTTCAGCCAGTTCGTGGCGTTGCAGGAAGAGGTGGAGGGCCAGCGCGAGCGCGAGGCCCAGCGGTTGCAAGAGGAAATCGCCCGCAAGATGGACTTCGTGCGGCGGTTCCGGGCCAAGGCCACCAAGGCGCGGCAGGCGGGTTCGCGCCAGAAGATGGCCAAGAAGCTGGAAAAGGAACTGGAAAACTACCGGCCGGAGCAGAAGCGGCGCGAACTGGATTTTTCGTGGCCGGAGCCCGCGCGGGCGGAAAAGACCATCCTCAGCGTGGTGGACCTGGAATACACGTTTCCGGACGGCACGGGCCTGTGGCCCAGCCTGACCTTCAACATCTACCGGGGCCAGAAGATCGCGCTGGCCGGACCCAACGGGTGCGGCAAGTCCACGTTGCTCAAGGTCATCGGCGGCAGGCTGGAAAAGAGCGGCGGCTCGGTGGTCATGGGCACGCTGGTGCGCATGGGCTTCTTCAGCCAGCACCAGTTGGAGACGTTGAACCCCTCGGGCACGGTGCTGGGCGAAATCCGCCGCCTGTCCGATCCGCGCACCACCGAAGAAGAACTGATGAGCGTGCTCGGGCTGTTCCTGCTCGGGCAGAGCTACTTCGACCGCGTGGTGGGCGAGCTTTCCGGCGGCGAGAAGAGCCGCCTGATCCTGGCCGCGCTGTTCCTGGCCCGCTGCAACTTCCTGGTGCTGGACGAACCCACCAACCATCTGGACCTGGAAAGCCGCGAGGCGTTGGTGGAGGCGTTGCAGAACTACGAGGGCACCATCCTGATGGTGGCCCACGACCGGCACCTGCTGTCCAGCGTGGCCGACGAGATCTGGGCGCTGTCGCCCGCCGGGGTGGCGGTGTACGAGGGCGGGTTCGAGGAATACGACGCGGCGCGCCGCCAGCAGGGCGACACCGGTAGCCTGGCGTCCGGCGCGGGCGAACCCCGGCGCGAGACGGCGTCCCTTTCGCGCGACGACATGAAGCGCATCAAGCGCGAACAGGCCGAGCAGCGCAACGCCCTGTACAAGGAACTGAAGCCCAGACAGGACGCCTACGCCAGGCTGGAAAAGCAGTTGGAAACGTCCCTGGCCGAGCAGGCCGAAGTGGAACAGACCCTGGCCGACCCGGCGGTGTACGCCGATTCCGCGCGGGCCACGGAACTGCTGAAGCGCTTCGGAGAATTGCAGCGGCAGGGCGAAGACCTGTTCGAGAAGATGAGCGAACTGGAAGCGGTGATCGCCGATCTGGAAACGCGGCGGGCGGCGCTTACCGTGGAAGGGGCGTAACGTGGGCGCCGCAAGGTCCACCCCCGCGTCCACCCCTGCATCGGGCCCCGCCCGGCGCATCGCCGTGGTGGCGGGCATCCTGTGGGACGGCGAACGGTTCCTGGCCGTGGAGCGCCCGCAGGGCAAGCCGCAGGCGGGGTTCTGGGAATTTCCCGGCGGCAAGATCGAGCCGGGCGAGGCCCCGGCGGACGCCCTGGCCCGCGAACTGTGCGAGGAACTGGGCGTGACCCCGGTGCAGGCCGCCTTCTGGCGCACCGTGCGGCACGACTATCCGCACCTGTCGGTGGAACTGCATTTCTTCCACGTCACCGGGTTCACCGGCACGGTCACCGCGCTGGAAGGGCACCGCTTCGCGTGGCTGACCTGGGACGAGGCCATGCGCCTGCCGTTTCTGGAGGCGGACCTGCCGCTGGTGGCCGACCTGCGGGATGGGCCCGTTCCGGGCGGCGGGGCGGGCCAGGGAAGCGAAACGGCGCGCTCATCTCAAGGAAACGACTGCCCGTAGGGAGGGCGTATGGAACAGCTAGTGTGGATCATGCTGGCCCTGCTGGCGGGGGCGACCCTGCCCACGCAGGCGGGCATCAACGCGGCGTTGCAGGCGGACTGGGCGCGGCACCCGGCCCTGGCCTCGCTGATATCCTTCACGGTGGGCACTGCGGCGCTGGCGCTGTACGTGCTGGCCGCGCGCATTCCCTTCCCTTCCGTGTCCACCTCGTCGGCGTGGCAGTGGACGGGCGGCCTGCTGGGCGCGTTCTTCGTCACCGTGGTCACCTTCCTGGCCCCGCGCCTGGGGGCCACGGCCATGATCGCGCTGGTGCTGGCCGGGCAGATGGTGGCCTCGGTGGCACTGGACCACTTCGGCCTGCTGGGCTACCCGGAACGCCCGCTGGGACTGGTGCGTTTTGCCGGGCTGGCGTTGGTGGCCGTGGGGGTGTTTCTGGTCCGTCGCTTCTAGCCGGGAGCCCCCCGCGCACGACGCCGCGCGGTCAATTGCGTTCCGCCGCGCGTCGGCATATGGTAAGTAATTCCGGCCGCGCGGCAGGCCCCGTCAGGGGCAGATTCCGTCAGGGGTGGCGCGCGGCACGGTGAACGCATTCCGGCAGGGTGATGGCAGGGGTTGCCGGGCTTCTTCGTGGGAGAAGGGGTCCATGCGGCGGGTTGCTGCATCCGTTGCCGACATGGCGGGCGGTCGCCATGGGCGGCGTCCCCGGCGCGGGCTGCGCCGGGGCAGGGAAGGCTAGTGAAGTCGAGGGAAGGCGAAGGAAGGCGGACGCGGGTCCGTTCCCAAGCGCAAGGAGTGAATCATGTCCAAGGAAAGACTTGTCGTCGCCGTGTGCGGGGCCACCGGGGCGGTGGGCCGTGAAATGCTGAACACGCTGGAACAGCGCGAATTTCCCGCGGCGGAGGTCATCCCCTTCGCCTCGGCCCGTTCCGCGGGCAACAAGGTGCCCTTCATGGGCGGCGAACTGACCGTGCGCGAACTGACCGAAGAATCCTTCCGGGGCGTGGACATCGCCCTGTTCTCTGCCGGCGGCGCGACCTCCGAGAGGTTCGCCCCCCATGCCGTGCAGGCCGGGTGCGTGGTGGTGGACAATTCCAGCGCGTGGCGCATGGACGAGCGCTGCCCGCTGGTGGTGCCCGAGGTGAACGCGCACGCCCTTGACGCGCACAACGGCATCATCGCCAACCCCAACTGCTCGACCATCCAGATGGTGGTGGCGCTGAAGCCCCTGCACGACGCGGCCAGAATCACCCGCGTGGTGGTTTCCACCTACCAGGCCGTTTCCGGCACCGGGCAGAAGGCCATCGACGAACTGGAAAAGCAGGTGCGGCAGATGTTCAACATGCAGGAACCGGACGTTGCCGTGTACCCGCACCGCATCGCCTTCAACTGCCTGCCGCAGATCGACGTGTTCATGGACAACGACTACACCAAGGAAGAAATGAAGATGGTGCTGGAAACCGTGAAGATCATGGAGGACCCCTCCGTGAAGGTCACCGCCACCTGCGTGCGCGTGCCCGTCTTTTACGGCCATTCCGAGTCGGTGAACATCGAGACCGAGCGCAAGCTTTCCGCAAAGGAGGCCCGCGCCGTCCTCGCGCAGGCCCCCGGCGTGCGGGTGTACGACAACCCCGCCCAGAAGATGTACCCCATGCCCATCGACGCGGCGGGCGAGGACGAGACCTTCGTGGGCCGCATCCGCGAGGACGAGACCATCGCCAACGGCCTGAACATGTGGATCGTTTCCGACAACATCCGCAAGGGCGCGGCCCTCAACGCCGTGCAGATCGCCGAGGCGCTGGTGGAGCGCGACTTGCTGAAGGTCCGCGACCCGCAACTGTTCCTCCGTTAGTCCAAATCGTCTTTTCGCCCATTGGCGTCGTCAAACGTTGCCTGCCATGGCTTTGCTGTCCTCAGCCGTAAGGTTCGCTTCGCTCACCTAACGGCTGAGGCTCGGTCGAATACAATAAGAGTCGCGTTGCGGTCCTCATCCGTAATGCTCGAAGACTCGCATAACGGCTGAGGCACTCCCTCATGGCAGGCAAGTTTTCCTCGCCAATGAACGAAAATCCTGATTTGGACCGGCTCGCCCGTCCCCAAGGGAAATGTTAGACTGACGGCCATCCGTCCCCGGCATTGCAGACCGGACGGATGGCCGCACGTCCGCCCGGCGCCGGGGGTGATTCCCGCGGGCGCGCGGACGCACCGCCATCCATCGCGACCCACCGCCAAAGGAGCGATCACGCCGTGATCCCCGTGCTTGACACCGACGACTACGTCGCCCGCCTGCTGTCCCGCGAGCGCCCCGGCGAAGCGGGCATCCTCGCCTTCTACGAGCACCGCGTGGGCGCGGTGTGCCGCAACCCGCGCCTGATGCTCATGCCCCTCGACGACCACCTTGCCCACCGGGGCGACGGCATCTTCGAGAGCATGAAGTACCTGCACCGCCGCATCTACCAGCTGGATGCGCACCTGGAGCGCATGCGCCGCTCCGCCGCAGGGCTGTACCTGGCCCCGCCGTGCCCGTGGGAGCGCATGCGCGAGATCATCGTCGAGGTGGCGCAGGCAGGCGGCGAGGCCGACGGCTCCATCCGCGTGCTGGTGGGGCGCGGCCCCGGCGGCTTCGGCATCGACCCCGCCGAATGCCCGGAACCCAGCCTGTACGTGGCCGCCTACCATTTCACCCCCAAGCCCGAGGCATGGTTCGACAAGGGGCTGACGGCCTTCCGCAGCACCATCCCCGCCAAGCAGGGCTACCTGGCGCGCATCAAGAACGCCAACTACCTGCCCAACGTGCTCATGACCCGCGAGGCGCACGAGCGCGCCATGGACGTGCCCTTCTCGTTCGACGAGGAAGGCTGCCTGGCGGAAACCGCCATCGCCAACGTGGCCCTGGTGGACGAGCAGGGCGCCCTGGTGGTGCCGGAGTTCACCAACGCCCTTGCGGGCACCACCGTGCTGCGCGCCGTGGAACTGGCCAGGGGCGAACTGCCCGTCAGCTTCCGCAAGGTGCGCGAGGAAGAACTGCACGCCGCCCGCGAAATCCTGGTGCTGGGAACCAGCTCCGACTGCGTGGCCGTGGTGGCCTACGAAGGCCGCCCCGTGGCCGACGGCCGCCCCGGCCCGGTTTCGCGCCGGTTGCGGGCGTTGTTGCAGGCGGATTTGCTGGAGAATGGGATTCCTTTTTGAATTCGTTGAGAATATGAACGCATGTGGGGGGCAGGAGGGAAACTTTTCCAAAAGTTTCCCTCCTGCCCCCCACACCCCCCATCCTCCCTTCAAAACGTTTTATTCGGGGGCGGGTGATGGGCGGAACATTTCGGACAGGCCCCGTATGGCCTCCTGTCCCCCCAACTGAAAAGTTTGGGGGGATGGGGGTCCGGGGGAAGGGGACCCTTTTCAAAGGGACCCCTTCCCCCGGTCGCCTTTACCCAAGAGATATCTGGAATACACGTTGCCATGACCACCGACACCGCCATGCACATCATTCTGCTGGACCTTGGGCGCGAGATGCGCGGGGGCCAGTTGCAGGTGTTCTACCTGGCCCGCGCGCTGCACCGCAGCGACGGGTTTTCGGTGGTGGTGGCCTGCCCGGCGGGCGCGCCCCTGGCGCGCGAGGCGGCGGCGGCGGATATTCCCGTGCTGGGGCTGCCGGGCCGCCGGTCGTGGAGCCCGCGCGCGCTGCTGGCCCTGCGGCGCGAGGCGCGCGGCCACGGCGCGGTGGTGCTGCACACCCACGACGCCCGCGCGGCCAGCCTGGGCGCGCTGTGCAAGGGCACGTGGGGGGCCGGGGTGCCACTGGTGCACACCCGGCGGGTGTCCTATCCGCTGGGCCGGGGCCTGAGCCGCCGCAAGTATCTGGCGGCCGACGCGGTGGCGGCGGTCAGCGCGGAGACGGGCGGCGTGCTGGCGGCGGCCGGGCTGGACCCGGCGCGCATCACGGTGATCCATTCCGGCATCGACCCCACCCGCTACTACCCCCGGCGCGAACGGGGCGACGGCCGCTTCGTGTTCGGCATGGTGGGCGCGCTCACCCCGCAGAAGGGGCACACGGTGCTCATCGAGGCGCTGGCGGTGTTGCAGGCGCGCGAGGCCGCGCACGCGGATGGCGACGCCGGGGGCGTGCAGGGCGGACCGCCTCTGCCCCTGTGGGAGGTGCGCGTGGTGGGCGAAGGCCCGCTGTTCGGCACCCTGCTGGACCGGGCCGACGAACTGGGCGTCTCGCCGCGCATGGCCTTTCTGGGACGTCAGGACAGCCGCCGCATGCTGCCCGACTGCGACGCCCTGGTGGTGCCTTCCGTGCACGGCGAAGGCAGCAGCGGCGTGATCAAGGAAGGCTGGGTCACCGGGCTGCCGGTGATCTGCTCCGGCCTGGCCTCCAACCTGGAACTGGTGCGCGACGGCGAGAACGGGCTGGTGGCGCCCCCCGGCGACGCCGAAGCCCTGGCCGAGGCCATGCACCGCGTCGCCGGCGACGCCGCCCTGCGCGCCCGGCTGGTGAAAGGCGGCACGGCCAGCGTGGCCCACTACACCGACATGCGCATGGCCGAAGCCTATATGGCCCTGTACCGCCGCCTGCGCTAGGGGCTGTTTCTAACTTGTCTTTTCGTCCGTTGGCGTCCGACCCGAAGGGCGCGAAGCGTGTCCGTTGGGCGAGCTTGCGAGCCCTACGGACATCGTGCGCAACGCGGTCAAACTTCGCCTGCCGTCTTCCTTCCATCTTCTTCCGCGCCATGTTTCGGCCCGTTCCGGGCCGGGCACGAGATGCACATGCGGAGAGCGCGCCACGCACGTGTCGCGCGCCGATGTTGCGTCACGGCCATTGCAGGGGGCTTCCGTCATGCGAGTAGTCACTGCCGTATGCGGGAGATGCCGCATCAGGGGATGGTGCGGGTGATGCAACTGCGGGACTGCATCTGTGGCGCAAGGGATGCCGGACCATCACGAAGTGCGCGAGGTGCCGTGCGGCGCTGGTGAGTGGACGGTGCTGCAATGGCCGTGAATCCGCAGGGGTCGCATACCTTGCGCCAAGGGGCCGAAGGTAGGGTTTGCCCGCAGTGACAGGGGGGCATCATGCGGTATAGATACACCGCAAGTGAGCCGCGAGGGGGATTCTCCATGACCTGGGTGTTCATGATCGTGGCGCTGGCGGTGCTGGTCATTCTCATCGCCCGCGACCGGTGACGCCCCTGCGGCAGCCGTGCGCCAGCGGCGGAACGGAGAGCGGAGGGGCAGAGCCCGAGAAAAATGGGCCGGACGTGCATCGTCCGGCCCATTTCTCGCGTGCGGCGGTGTCCGTCTTCCTCCGCCGCGCAGTCGCGGGCATGTGTTTCCGGCCCCAGTCGGGGGAGGCATCCGCAACGGACAGGGGCCGGACGACATGTCGTCCGGCCCCTGCGTCATGGTCCGGGGTTGCGGCGCGGCGGGGCGCCCGTCACGCCGCGCGCGGGTCTAGCTGGCCGGGGCGGCAGCGGGCGGCGGCACCAGGCGGTTCTGGCCGTCCCACACGCGCGGGGCCTTGGGGGTGAGCGGGATGTACTTGAACCACTTGTGGGTGGCCATGTGGGCCGGGTCCATCTGCAGTTCGCGGCTGTGCTTCAGGATGGGCGGCACGATCTTCTTGATGTCGCCGTCCAGGTCCCTGGCGGTGGTGAAGGCCGCCGCGCGGATGGCCACGTCCACGGCCTTCTGGCTGTACTGCTGCGACTGGGCAAGGGTGTTCAGGGCCTTGGTGGGGTTGTGGAAGCCCACGCTGTTCTCGGCCGAGATCAGATCCCAGAAGAACTGGCCCTTGCGGCACATCTGGCGCGCCTCGATCATCAGTTCGTCGTAGTCCGGCGGCTTGGGCCCGGCGTATTCGTCGGCCATGCGGATGGCCTCGTGCGCCTTCACCGAGATGTCCTGGGCCACCATCAGCTGTTCCCACACCTTGTTCTGGGTGAACAGCACCCGCTGGCGCAGGTAGTCGGGGGTCTTGTCGGTGTGGCACTGGCGGCAGGCGCGCAGGTCCGGGTCCTTCAGCGGCGACGTCCAGTGGTGGGTGGACATCTTCTTCTTGCCGTCAAGCCGGACGTAGGACATGTGGCAGTCGGCGCAGGATACCCCGGCCGCGCCGTGCACGCCGTTGATCCACGTCTCGTACTCGGGGTGCTGGGCCTTGAGCATGGGGGTCTTGGACACGGGGTGCACCCAGTCCACGAAGTTGCCCTCGAAGCCCTTGGTCGTCGTGTTGCCATGGGTCTTGTAGTACTCGAACATGTCCTCGGGGTCGAAGCCGTTGGCCCACGGGAACACGGGCTTCTTGGCCGCGCCGAATTCCTTGTCCTGGAAGTAGTATTCCACGTGGCACTGCCCGCAGACCAGCGCGCGCTTCTCGTTGCGGGGCAGGTCCTTGAATTCCTTGTTCTGGGTCTTCAGGTAGTCCTGCAGGGGGACGCTGTACAGGCGCAGTTCCATGGTCTGCGGCTCGTGACAGTTGGCGCAGCCGATGGTGTGGTCGTCCACGTCCAGCTTCTGGCGGAACTCGTGGAAGTCCTTGGCCCAGAAGGCGTCGCCGTTTTCCTTCACCCACTCCGTCATCTTGGGCGTCTTGCAGTTCCAGCAGGTGGAGGGCAGGCCCGCCTTCTCGCTGTAGTTGTTCAGCCGGTCGATGTGCAGGATGTCCTTCACCGCGTAGGTGTGGCCCCGCGCGGCGCGGTATTCGTAGCTGAAGGGATACCCCAGCCACAGGTTCTTCAGGTACGGCTGGGCGTGCTTGTACCCTTCGGGCAGGGGATTCACGTTGTCATTTTTGTTATAGGCCACGGAGCCGCCGTACTCGGTCATGATCTGCGATTCGTTGTTGCGCAGGTAGGTCTCGTAATGCAGCGGGAATTCCGGCTTGAAGGCGGAATTCTTCAGTTCCTCGGCCGAAAGCTTGGTCTTGTACGTGGGCGTCATGGGCTCCGAGGGCTCGGAGCAGCCCGCCAGCACGGCGAGCGCCATGGCCATCAGCGCGACGAGAAGGCGACGGCTAGACATCGGCGGCACTCCTTCTGGCGATGGGCAGCTTGGGGGTGTGGGGCACGTGACGGTGGCAGTCGGTGCAGTACTTCTTGGTTTCCATGGACACGGTCATGGTGGTGGCCACGTGGCAGCGCCGACAGTTGGCCTGCACCACGTCCTTGGTCTCGCCGCCGGGGTGGATCAGGTCGGGGATGGTGCCAAGGGTTGTCGAGTAGATGTCGCGCGTGCCTTCCTTGGCCTTGAACGGCAGCTTGACGAGCAGGTTGTGCGGCGCATGGCATTCGTTGCACGCCAGCTTCGCGTGCGGCGAGCGCTTGTGGGTCAGCGCCGCCTCGGCCATGGAGTGGCAACTGCCGCAGAACATGGCCTGGTCCGTGGCAGTCATGGCCAGGGCCGCGCCCACGGTGACGGCAACGCCCGCCAGCACGGCCACGAGCATGATGCGCCATGGTCGCCCGGTGGAGTTGCTCCGCAGTGCATGCATGGTTCCTCCTCCTGTTGGTGTGTCGTGCCCCTGCCCGGCGCGAAGACCGGCATGGCGTTCCGCGCGGGCGCCGCACGGAGCCGCCGGGATACGGATATCCGCCTGATTGCGGAGTATCCGGACGGTTGGCGACGGTGCCCGGCGGCATCCACCCGGTGGTTCGCGGCGGGCATGGCAGGGGTTCCCGTTCCAGTATATGGGAAAACAACATCCCGTGATACAATGATTTTTAGATGGAGTCGTGAAGTCCGAACTTTTACAATTTTCTGATTTATGATGTAACATGCTGTTTTATCAGAATAAAACATGGCATGTTGGTGCGCCGCACAGCCGAAGAGGCCGCGCCGCGCCTGCGGCGGACAGCGGGACAGAAGGTCGGCAAGGCGCGGCGGACAAGGGGTTTGCGGGGCGATGCTGGTCTATCTTGTGGGAACTACAGGTAAAATGCCGCACGGGCGCGCACCATGCGCCATGGCGGCGCGGGAGTTCGGCGCAAGGCTGGTGGACACGTTCGGGAAACTCGGATTTAACAGCATATTGTGGAAATTATTAGTTTGAATACAGTATGTTAAATCATATTTTATTTCAAAATTGTAAAAATATGTAGTACAAATATGTAATAAAAATTCCAATATGGCCACAGGCAAACGCGCGTTCTTGCCGTTTTTGGAATTTTCCGCTATCGCACGTGAACCCGCTGCGGATTGCGCATTCGTGTCATTCCGGGGCGGAGTCCACGCCATCCGGAGAACGCGTCCATGTGTCGATTGTTCGCCTTGACCTCGACGGAGCCCGTCTCCCCCATGGTGGCCATCAATGCCCTGAACGTGATGAAGGAAGGGCATGACGGTTCCGGGGTCGGGCTCTATCTTTCCGGTCTTTCGGGACCCTTCGCGGAACATCCCGAGTATCCCATCCTCTCCGGCATCTTCACCGAAAAGGGCCTGAAGCGGCTCGACGGAATCATGGACGACCTGGGGTTTCGTCCGTTCCATTCGGTGTCGATCATCAAGTCCAACCCGCCCACGGGCACGCCCAAGCGCGGCGTGTACCTGGCCCGCGCCTACGAGCCGCCGAAAGCCTGGGCGGACATGTCCGGGGCCGAGCGCACCGCGCAACTGGTGCAGACCCGCGTGGCCATCCGCCAGCAGGGCGAGGCCGAGCGCGACATGATGGCCTTCTCGTTCTGGCCGGGCGTGGTGATGCTCAAGGAAGTGGGCGATCCGCTCACCGTGGGCGAGTACCTGGGCCTTGACCGGCCCGACCTGCACGCCCGCCGCATCCTCTGCCAGGGCCGCCAGAACACCAACTACGCCATCAACCTGTACGCGTGCCATCCGTTCTTCATCGAGGGCGTGTGCACCATGACCAACGGCGAGAACACGGCGTTCATCCCCATCCGCGAGTACCTCCAGTCGCGCGGGGTGCCGGGCTACACCGGCTACCAGTCCGACTCCGAGGTGTTCACGCACATCATGCACTTCACGCACTACAAGCTGGGCCTGCCGGTGGAGGCGTACAAGCACGTCATCACCCCGCTGTCCGACGCCGAAATGGCCGGTCACCCCGACCGCGACATGCTGGCCCGCCTGAAGGTGCTGTGCCGCAAGATGATCATCGACGGCCCCAACTGCGTCATCGGCTGCCTGCCGGACGGCGCCATGTTCATGGTGCAGGACCGCAAGAAGCTGCGCCCCGGCGTGGTGGGCGGCAAGCCCGGCATGTACGCCTTCTCGTCCGAGCTGTGCGGCCTCGACGCCGCCATCCCCGACCGCGACAAGACCCTCGACTTCCAGCCCATGCATCTGGACACGGCCTACGTCCGTCCGGAATGCCAGGAGGTGACCATATGCAGCCAACTGCAGGCATTACCCCGTCAACGCTGAGCGTGAAGGACCTGCCCTGGCAGGTGGAGTGGAACAAGGACACCTGCACCCTGTGCGGGCGGTGTACCTCCGTGTGCCCGGTGAACGCCATCGAGCTTGCCGTGCACAGGAAGCGCGTGGTGGAGACCTCCACCGGCCTGTTGCAGAAGCCGAAGAACACCTATGCGGTGTTCCACGGCATCCGCCAGCGCACCGACGCGGCCTACGCCTGCATCGGCTGCGCCATGTGCACCATGGTCTGTCCCAACAACGCCATCCGCCCCATGCGGCTGGACGAGGGCACCGCGCTGCGCTTCCACAACAACCGGGGGGGCCACGCCCGCACGCGCGGCGGCCGCCGCAACGCCCCGGACAGCCTGCTGGACCAGATCAAGTTCATCCGCATCTCCATGCTCACCGACCCCGCGCTGGACGCCGGGCGGCACGAGTTCGAGCTGCGCACCCTGCTGGGCCGCGTGCTGCCGCCCGAACAGGGCCTGGCCGCCTTCCAGGAGAACGGCTGGGTGCCGCCGGTGCGCGAAATCTACCCGCTGGTCATCGGCTCCATGTCCTTCGGCGCCCTGTCCCCCAACATGTGGGAAGGGTTGCAGATGGGCGTCGCCTACCTGAACGAGGAAATGGGCATGCCCGTGCGCATGTGCACCGGCGAGGGCGGCTGCCCGCCGCGCCTGCTGCGTTCGCGCTTCCTCAAGTACGTCATCCTGCAGATCGCCTCGGGCTACTTCGGGTGGGACGAAATCCTGCACGCCATCCCCCAGATGAAGGAAGACCCCTGCGCCATCGAGATCAAGTACGGCCAGGGCGCCAAGCCCGGCGACGGCGGCCTTCTGATGTGGCACAAGGTCAACAAGCTCATCGCCTCCATCCGCGGGGTGCCGCCGGGCGTGTCCCTGCCCAGCCCTCCCACCCATCAGACCCAGTATTCCATCGAGGAATCCGTGGCCAAGATGATCCAGTCCATGAGCATGGCCTGGGGATTCCGCGTGCCCGTCTACCCCAAGATATCCGCCACCACCACCGCGCGCGCCGTGCTGAACAACCTGGTGCGCAACCCCTACGCGGCGGGCCTGGCCATCGACGGCGAGGACGGCGGCACCGGGGCGGCCTACAACGTGTCCATGAACCACATGGGCCATCCCATCGCCTCGAACATCCGCGACTGCTACCACGACCTCGTGCAGCAGGGCTGCCAGAACGAGCTGCCGCTCATCGCGGGCGGGGGCATCGGCAAGAACGGCAACCTCGCGCACAACGCCGCCGCCCTGATCATGCTGGGCGCGAGCATGGTGCAGGTGGGCAAGTACGTGATGCAGGCGGGCGCCGGGTGCGTGGGTTCGGAAATCGACCGGTGCAACATCTGCAACCTGGGCCGCTGCCCCAAGGGCATCACCTCGCAGGACCCCCGCGTGTACCGCAGGCTGGACCCGGAACAGGTGGCCGAACGGGTGGTGGACTTCTACCTGGCCTTCGACACCGAGCTGCGCAAGATCTTCGCGCCGCTGGGCCGGTCCACCTCGCTGCCCGTGGGCATGTCCGACGCGCTGGGCATTGCGAACAGGGATGCGGCGGATCGCCTCGGCATCCAGTACGTCGTGTAGCGCGGGGCATTCGGGGCCTTTTGCCCTCCGGCTTCGTCAGGCGGTCTTTCCTTCGGGTCACGTACCAAAGAAGTACGCTCCCCTCGGGAAAGGCCCGCCTTCCTCGCCGGAGAACAAAATTCCTCCGAATGCCGGGGAACGGCACGACGGGTCCGGGGATGCCGCCGGAATACGCAATCCCGTCGGATGCACGGGCCAGGCGAAGTGAACATCCGCGCGGCGAGACTGAACAAGAGTTTCGCGCGCGGCGAATGAAGATAACGCCGGAAAGGCAACCATACAGCAGCGGAGTGACGGTATGTCCCCCAGCGACGTGGTCCGCGTAAGCGGCATGGAAGACGGAAAGCGCGTCGAATCGCGCATACTTGAGGAACGCCTGCAAGGCGTGGTGCGCGACGGCGCGCGCCACGTGGAAGTGGATGCCTGCGGCCAGCACGGCATCGGCGGGCGGTTGTGGATATCGGAGAAGGAACCCGTGCACGTCGCCGTGCGCGGGTCGTCCGGCCAGCGGCTGGGTTCGCTGGGCAGCGCCGGCACCACGGTGGAAGTGTTCGGCCCCGCGTCGGACGACGTGGGCTGGCTGAACGCGGGGGCCGACATCGTCGTGCACGGCAACGCGGGCAACGGCGCGTGCAACGGCATGGCCCAGGGGCGCGTGTTTGTTGCGGGCAACATCGGCTCGCGCGGCATGACCATGACCAAGCAGAACCCGCGCTTTTCCGCGCCGGAACTGTGGGTGCTCGGGGGCGTGGGCGACTACTTCGCCGAGTTCATGGCGGGCGGCACCGCCGTGGTCTGCGGCGTGGGCGCGCAGAACCCCGCCAACGTGCTGGGTTACCGCCCCTGCGTGGGCATGGTGGGCGGGCGCATCTTCGTGCATGGCCCGCACGAGGGCTTTTCGCAGGCCGACGCCAGGCAGGCGCCCATCGACGACGCCGCCTGGGCGTGGCTGACCGAAAACCTGGCCGGGTTCCTGGCCGCCATCGGCAAGCCGGACCTGCTGGCCGGGCTTTCGGTGCGCGAGGACTGGCAGTGCATCGCCGCGCGCGGCCCCTTCGAGAAGACGGGCAAGAAGCGAAGGGGCATTTCCGACTTCCGCCGCAACGTGTGGGAGAAGGAACTGGGCATGGGCGGCCTGGTGGGCGACCTGACCTCGGTTGACCGCAGCCCCATCCCGCTCATCACCACCGGCGAGCTGCGCCGCTTCGTGCCGGTGTGGGAAAACGCCAAGCACATGGCCCCCTGCCAGTCCAGCTGTCCCACCGGCATGCCGGTGCAGGAGCGCTGGCGGCTGGTGCGCGAGGGCCTCATCGACGAGGCCGTGGACGTGGCTCTGGCCTACACCCCCTTCCCGGCCACCGTGTGCGGCTACCTGTGCCCCAACCTGTGCATGCAGGGCTGTTCGCGCAGCCTGCAACGCATGAAGCCCGTGGACATCACGCAGATCGGCAAGGCGGGCGCGGCGTCGCGCGCGCCCAAGCTGCCCCCGCTGACCGGGACGAAGGTGGCCGTCATCGGTGGCGGGGCGGCGGGCATCTCCGTGGCGTGGCAGTTGCGCATGCGCGGCGTTGCCGCCACCGTGTACGACATGGAAAAGGAACTGGGCGGCAAAATCAGCTCGGCCATTCCCGGCAGCCGCATCCCGCAGGACGTGCTGGACGCGGAACTGGCGCGCGCCCGCGAAGTGCTGCCCCACGTGCACCTGCAACAGCGCCTGGGCAAGGACGAGTTCGCCCAGTTGAAGTCCGACAACGACTTCGTAGTGCTGGCCACCGGCGCCAACACCCCGCGCATGCTGCCCGTGCCCGGCAAGGAACTGGCCCGCACCGCCCTGGAATTCCTGAAGTCGGCCAAGTCCGGCTCCGGCAGCGTGGGCAGGCGGGTGGTCATCGTGGGCGCGGGCAACGTGGGTTGCGACGTGGCCACCGAAGCCGCGCGGCTGGGGGCGGAATCCATCACCCTCATCGACATCCAGACCCCGGCGGCCTTCGGCAAGGAACGGGAAGAGGCGGAACACGTGGGCGCCACCTTCCGCTGGCCCTGCTTCACCAGGGAGATCACCCCCGAAGGGCTGGTGCTGACCACCGGCGAACTGCTGCCCGCCGAAACGGTGATCTTCTCCATCGGTGACGCGCCCGGTCTCGACTACCTGTCCGATGACATCGCCGTGGAGCGCGGCCACGTGGTGGTCAACGACATCCAGCAGACCACCGACGCGCGCGTCTTCGCCATCGGCGACGCGGTGCGCCCCGGCCTGCTCACCCAGGCCATCGGCATGGGCCGCAAGGCCGCCGAGGCCATCGTCGAGATGGCCGAGGGCAAGCGTCCCGTGTCCGACACCCGCACCATGATCGACTATTCCCGCGTGAAGCTGGAATACTTCGACCCGCGCATCGACAACTTCCAGGACCTCGGCCAGTGCGGCGACGCCTGCGCCAGTTGCGGCGCCTGCCGCGACTGCGGCATCTGCGAGACCATCTGCCCGCAGGCGGCCATCAGCCGCCGCGAGGTGCAGGGCGGCTGCGGCTTCGAGATGGCGGTGGACGCCGAGAAGTGCATCGGCTGCGGCTTCTGCGCCGGTGCCTGCCCGTGCGGCATCTGGAACTTGGTCGAGAACACCCCCATGGAATAGCCGGGCGCACGTCCCGGCTCCCCGTCTGAAAGAAAATGGGCGGTCCTTCCATGGGAAGGCCCGCCCGTTCGCGTTGCGGGGAATGCGCGGAGGTTATCGCAGGATGAACCCCATGACCTTCAGATCCTTGGCCCAGCAGCCCCACGGCCCGGTCAGGAAGGCGACCTGCATGGTCCTGGGATTGAAGCGCACCCTGGCGTCCTGGTCCAGGTGGCAGTGGCGGTCGTAGTTGGTGTGGGTGATGCGCAGGGTCCACGTGCCGTCCTTGTTGGGGCAGGTTTCCTCCACGTACACCGGGTGGCCGGTGGGCATGCCCCGGCCCTTGTTGGCGTCCAGCACCATCACCGACCCCGGCGTGGGGGTGCGGGTGGTGGCCCCGTTGCGCTGGGCGCAGGCGAACCACTGCACCGGGCTGGTGTCGCCCAGGCGGCAGGTGTCGATGCCGGTGCGGCAGCGGGCGTAGATCAGGCTTTGCGGCTGGCAGCGCCCGGTGGCCTTCACGGTCTTGCCCTTCTTGTCCTTCTTCGTGGTGGTTGCGCCGGGGCGCAGCGAATAGCACTGGCCGCGCGTCTTTTCCTGGTTCATGGACACGCACTGGCCTTGCAATACGCCGGTCAGCGGGTCGCACGCGGCGTCGTCCGGAGTTACGGGCGAGTGCGGCTTGCTGGCGGTCTCGCGCATTCTGGCCGCTTCGGCGTCCTCGGCGTCCTTGGCGTCCTTGGCATCCTTGGCATCTTGGGTTGTGGTGTCAGGCTGAGCCTGGGCCGCAGGCGCGGGGGGCGCGGCATCGGCCACGGGCGCGGGTTTGGCGCAGCCGGAAAGCAGCAGGGCCGTGGTCAGCAGCAGCGCCAGCAGGGGCAGGGAACCCCGGATGGCTGCGGTGGTGGAAAGGCAGGGCGGGCGGATGCCGGGCACGGATCCTCCGTTGGGACGGGTGATTGGCTGCGGGACAGTGGGGGGCAGGCCCGGTGCGCGGGCGTGCACCGGGACGCTTCCGTGGCCGCCGTGGCAGGATGGCGCGCCCTCCGTTGTCGTCGTCTATCCGCGCGGGTGCGGGCCGTCAATCGGATGATGCCTGACGATGCCGGACCGATGGCGGGGGGTTGCGGCGGGCTGCCGGTACGATATGGTGGGGCCAGGTACCGCAGGAACAACCGGAACGCACGGGGTGAACGATGCACGCGGCACAGGGGCCATACGCACGAGAAGGACGCACCGGACAGGGAGGCGGCCACGCCGCGCACGGCAGGAAAACCGGCACCGTGTGCCGCGCGGCCTGCGCCGCGCTTCTGCTGCTGGCGACGTTCGTCCTGCCCGTCCGCTCCGCCATGGCCCTGGACGACATCGCCAACCTCAAGGGCATGGGCGTGGTGGCGGCCGGGCAGGTGAAGCGGCTGGACTGCCCCATGTCGGGCCGCTTCGATTGCAATTCCTGGCCCACCAATTTCCTGAAGTTCGAGTACGAGAACATCTGCTTCGCCACCGACCCCGGCGTGTGCGGGGCCTACTGCAAGGGCATCCTGGCCACGGACAAGGGCAAGACCGTGTATTTCTTCGAGTCCCTGCCGGGGGGCGACCTGGCCCAGCGCAGGGCGCGGGGGTATGAGTGCCCTCCGGGCTTCTAGGGCTGATTCTGTCCGGCCCGCATCATACTCCGCATGCCCGCAAGGGGCAGACCTTCCGGCGCCCGACGCCGGGGCGCGCCGGGATGTCATGCTTTGCCCGTACCTGCCGATATGCTACGGAAAGCGCACGCCTCGCCGCGCGAGGCCGCGCCCGCACATCTTCCGGAGGTTCCATGCCCGCCACCGACGCCCCCCTCGCCAAATGGATGTTCCTGCACCTGCTGCACGGCCTCAGCCAGTCCGGCTACGCCATGGCCGGGGCCAACGAACTGCTGGGCGAGTTGGACAAGCTGCCCGCGCAGCAGCGCAAGGCGCGGGTGCTGTTCGGCGCCGGGTTGTTGCGTCAGGCCCTGCTGCTGAATCCGCTGGATGGCGGGCTGCGCGGGCTGGTGGGGCAACTGGGCGCCATGGCCGCGCCGTCGCCCGCCTACGCCGCGTGGCTGAAGGCGTCCGCCGCCGTGCTGGACGGCCTGCCGCAGGTGCCCGCCAACGAGGCCTTCGGCCGGGCCTGGGACCTGCCCGCCGACCCGGACGCGGTGCTGGCCGCGTGCCGGGAATCCGCCGCGCCGGGTGATATGTTCGCCTGCCTGATGCGTCTGTGGGAAATGGGGGTGTGGGAGCAGACGGCGGCGGGCATCGCGCATTTCCTCGCCTCTCCGGCGGCCCCGGCGGGTGCGGGCGTGCTGGCCCACGCCGCCCACGCGGCGGGCGACGCCGCCCTGCGCGACGAACTGCTGGCCAAGGCCCTGCCGTGTCCGCTGACGACCCTGCTGCGCGCCCGCATGGCCGAGGCGGCCGACGATCTTGCCACGGCCCGCACCCTGTACATGGAGGCGCTGGACGCCGAGCCCGCCCTGCTGTTCCTGGTGCGCCACCTGGCCCAGATGGGCAGGCCCGAGGCCCCGGCCTCGGTGCTGGAGGGGCGGCGCATCGGCGTGGGCTTCTACACCTGGAACAAGTTGCAGGTGACCCTGGACACCCTGGCCAGCCTGCTGGCCTCGGACATTGGCGGGGCACACGTGGCGCTCATCAACAACGGCTCCACGGCCTTTCCGCGCGACGAGTTCGAGGCGGGCGTGCGCGCGGTGGCCGCCGGGCGGCAGGTGGAACTGATCCAGCTGCCCATCAACATCGGCGCGCCCGCCGCCCGCAACTGGCTGTGGCACCTCGATTCCATGCGCGACAAGGACCTGTTCGCCTTCCTGGACGACGACGTGCTGCTGCCGCGCACGTGGCTGTGCAGCTACGTGCAGGACATGGACGAAATGCCCGGCACCGTGGTGGTGGGTCCGCAGGGGGTGAACCCCGGCAGCCTGCCCACGGTGCAGTACGTGGCCCGCTACTTCGAGAAGACCGGCAAGCACCTCATCCGGTTCACCAACAACGCGCCGCTGGTCATGGATTTCGGCCAGTACGGGCAGCGCCGTCCGTGCCTTTCGGTGATGGGCTGCTGCCACCTGCTGGACAAGGCGGCCTGCGCACGGCTGGGCGTGCCCGACTTCGACCTGCGCTTCTCGCCCTCTCAGGTGGACGACCTGGAGCACGACATCCAGGTCTGGAAGGCGGGCGGCCGGGTGGTCTACGACGGCCGGGTGCGCGTGGTGCACCGCCAGGACGCCGGGCGCGCCGCGCCGCTGTCCGAGGCGTCGTGGGGGCACGTCTGGGGCAACCACTACAAGATGGAGCGCAAGTTCACCGAGCAGGAACTGGCCCACGTGGACCGGGCCACCCGCGCCGCCGACGTGGCCGACCTGGTGGCGGCCTACGAGGCGGTGGCCGCCCAACTGCCGTCGGCGGCAAGATCGTATGTGGGGTTGTGCGTGCGCACCTTGCAGGCGGCGGCCGGAGAGAACGTGTTGTAACCGGCTGATTGTTTTTGACGCCTCCGGCGGCCAAGGACGGCAGCCGTTAGACGAGCGCGTAGCGCGAGTCTTACGGATGGCGATCGCAGCGCGGCTGCCGCCCCTTGGAACCCCATTTCGTATAGTTATGATGTGTCGGAAAACGAGTAACGGTTGTCGGAAAGCAAGAACGGCGCGCTCCGGAAGGGGCGCGCCGTTCTTGCGTCGTGCGGGGGGTAGGGAAGAGGTGTCCGGGCCGCTCAGGCAAAGCGGGCGCGCACGGCCCGAAACAGCTCGGGCATGCGGTCGTACTGGTGCACCAGCACGGCGGGCACGCCCGCGTCGTTCAGGATGTCGCCGCGCGCGTCGGTGGCGGGCGGCGTCGCCTTGTAGCCCAGGGTCAGGATGGGACCGGCGTTGTCGTGCTCGGTGACCTTGGGCAGGTGGCCGCCGTGCAGCAGGTGGTTGTGCACCCCCTGGTCGTACCCGGCCATGCCGATGGGGGGCGCGGGCGGACCGCCGGGTGACTGTGGGGACCGTGGGGGCTGTGGGGGTGGCGGCGCGGGGGAAAACGGCAGCAGCAACCCGGTCAGCCGTTCCAGGTAGTCCAGCATGGCCGCGTGGCCGCCCACCGTGGTGCCGGAACAGGAGATGCGCCGTCCGGCCAGCGCCCGCCACGCCGCCTCGCCCAGATGCCCGGTGACCCAGCGGGTCATGTACGGGCAGGCGCCGATGGTCATGCGGGCGTCCTCCAGGGTCACGTTCAGGCCGTCGGCCCACGGGAAGGAGAACGGGGCGCGCTGGAAGATGACGTCGCGCACGTCGGTGATCAGGACGCGCGCGTACGGCCGGGGGGCCTGCCGCAACAGGTCCAGGTACAGGAAATAGCGCAGGGCGTTGCAGGGCAGGTGGGCCAGCGCGGGCGGCCGCTCGAAGGGCAGGATGTCCGCGCCCATGTCGGCCATGCGATCCGTGTCGCGGGTGGTGGGCGAGGTGAACAGCACGCAACGCCCCGTGAACCCCGTGGCCCGCAGGGACGCGAGGAACGGCCGCACGTCGCCCGCGTGGTACCCGGCGGCCAGTCCCATGACCAAGTCGGGGCTGACCAGGTCGGGGCCGTCCGGAACGGGTGCGGCCGGGCCGGAACGGCTCGAATCCGGGGAGCGTGGGGAGCGCGGGGCCGCGCCGGGCGGCATGTGGGCGGGGGGCGTGGTCACGCCACTGGCTTGCCCCGCGCCGCGCCAAAAAGCAAGCGGCCTGCGAGGCGTGCCCGATGCATCGCCCGATGCATCGCCGGAGGGGCCGGGGGGCGGGCTATCCCGGCGTGCCCATCGGCATGGCGGGCAGGATGGCCGCTCGCAAGGCATCGAAGGCGGCCTGGTGCGGAGCCTGCCGCGCGCAGGCCAGGCCGGCGGCATGCATGTCCACCGGGGCCACCCGGCCTTCGGTAAGCACGGCGGCCTCGTCGCAGAACAGCGGCACCAGCCGCACGTCATGGGTCACGAACAGGTAGGCGGTGCCCGTGGCCCGGCGCAGTTCGGCCAGCAGGTCCAGCACGCGGGCCTGCACCAGCATGTCCAGGCTGCTCAGGGCTTCGTCCAGCAGGATCAGCCGGGGCCGGGGAGCCAGGGCGCGGGCGATGCACACCCGTTGCAGCTGTCCGCCGCTCAGGCGGTGGGGCAGGCGGTCCAGCAGGGCCGGGGAAAGGTGCACCTGTTCCAGCAGTTCTCCGGCGCGGGCGCGGCGCTGGCGGCGGTTCAGGGTGGTGAAGTTCTCCAGCGGCTCCGCGATGATGCGCTCCACGGTCAGGCGCGGGTTCACCGCGTTCACCGAGTTCTGGAACACCACCTGCACGTGGCGGCGGTCCTTGCCGAATCCGTCACGAACATCCCGTCCCATGAAGCGCACCTCGCCGCCGTCGGGACGCTCCAGCCCCAGGGCGATGCGGCACAGGGTGCTCTTGCCCGCGCCGCTGGGGCCCACCACGCCGGTGCAGCCGCCTTCCCGCACGGCCAGGTCCACGCCGCGCAGCACCTGCAACTTCCGGCGCGGGGCGAACCACCCGCCGGTGCGGTAGCTGCGGGTGACTCCGCGCAGTTCCAGCAGGGGCGGGGCGTTGTTGCCGTCGGTTGCGCCGGGGCGGCAGGGAACCACGGATGCGGCATTGTCGGCGGGGGGCATGGCATTTTCCTTCATGCGTGGTCTCCGGTGGGGGAAGGGGCCGAAAGGCGCGGCGGTCCCGCCTCCTGTCCGGTTTGCGGGCACGGGCCGTACAGTCGGTGGTGGGCGGCCAGCAGGGCGCGGGTGTACGGGTGGCGCGGCGCGGCGAACACCTCGCGCGCGTCCCCCTGTTCCACCACCCGGCCGTGGCGCATGACGGCCATGCGGTCGGCCATGCGGGCCGCCACGCTGAGGTCGTGGGTCACCAGCAGGATGGCCATGTTGCGGGTGCGCCGCACCTGGTCCAGCAGGTCCAGCACGCGGGCCTGCGAGGGCAGGTCGAGGTCGGTGGTGGGCTCGTCGGCGATGAGCAGGGGCACGTCCAGCACCAGGGCCAGGGCGATCATCACCCGCTGGAGCATGCCGCCGCTCATCTGGAACGGGTAGTGGCGCAGGATGGCCCGCGCATCGGCAAAGCCCACCTCGCGCAGGGCGGACAGCGCGGCCGCGCGCCAGTCGGGCCGGGGGCCGCCGTTGGAACCGGCGGGTGGATGCGCGGCAAGGGTTTCCCGGAAATGCGCGCCGATGGTGAACACCGGGTCGAAGCAACTGGCCGGGTTCTGGAGCACGTAGGCCGCCCCGCGCCCGCGCAGCAGGCGTAGCCGGTCCGGCGGCGCTCCGTCCACGGCCTGCCCGGCCACGCGGATGGTGCCCGCCGCGCGAACCACGCCGTCGGGCAGCATGTCCAGCAGGGCCATGCAGGTCAGCGATTTGCCGCAGCCGCTGGGCCCCACCAGGCAGACCACCTGGCCGCGCTCCACCGTCAGGTCCACCGGACCGACCAGAGGGGGGGAAACCGGGGGAGGAGATGCCGGGGACTGCGCGCCGTCCGGGCCGCCGGGGCGGGCCGCTGCGCGGCGCAGTTCCAGCCCGCGCACGGCCAGTGCGGGAGTGGGCGCGGGCGTGGCCGCAGGGGTGGGTGCCTGGGATGCCATGTCGATCATGCAGCCCCCTGGCGCGCGCCCGCGCCGGTTGCCTCGAAGTCCGCCGGGCCGTCTTCCGTGTCTGCGTATTCCCCGGAGCCGTCCAGCCCGTCTCCGTCATGGGCGTCGTGCGGCGCGCAGTCCGTCTCCCGCGCGGCGGCGGGGTCCAGCGCGTCGCGCAGGGCGTCGCCCAGCAGGTTGAAGGCCATCACGGTCACGAAGATCATCAGGCCGGGGTACAGCAGCAGTTCCGGGTGGGTGCCGATGTATTCGCGCGCGTCGCCGATCATCACCCCCCATTCCGGCGTGGGCGGGCGCACCCCCAGCCCCAGGAAGGACAGGCCCGAGACGTGCAGCAGCATGTGGCCCACGTCCAGCCCGGCCATGACCAGCATCTGGGCCAGCACCGGCGGCAGGATGTGGCGCAGCACCAGCCGTGCCGGACGGGTGCCCGCCGCGCGCGCGGCCAGCACGTATTCGCGCTGCTTCAGGCCCAGCACCAGCCCGCGCGCGAACCGCGCGTACCACGCCCAATGGGTGCAGGCCACGGCGATGATCACGTTGGTCAGCCCCGAGCCCAGCAGCCCCACCAGGAACAGGGCCAGGATGAACGTGGGAAAGGTCATGAACACGTCGCAGGCGCGCATGAGCAGGCCGTCCACCCGGCCGCCCGCGTAGCCCGCCACGCAGCCCGCCGTCAGCCCCACGGCCACGATGGAGGTCAGGATGGCGGCCACGGCGACCAGCGACACCCGCGTGCCGTGGCACAGCCGGGCCAGCACGCTGCGGCCCAGGTGGTCGGTGCCCAGCGGTTCCTCCAGGCTGGGGGCCTCGAACTTGCGGGTGATGTCCACGTCGGCAGGATGGCGAGGAGAAAGAAACGGCGCGAACACGGCCATGGACAGGATGACGCACAGCAGGGCCAGCGCGGCCAGGGCCGTGGGCCGCGCCAGCAGCTGGCGCAGAAGCGTGCCGCCCGGAGCGGCATCCATGAGGAGTTCCGGACTCGTGCGGGGGCTCATGCGCGGTCCTCCCCCAGGCGGATACGCGGGTCGGCCCACGCGTACAGGATGTCCACGGCCAGGTTGCACAGCACGAAGATGGCCGTCATCAGCAGCATGAAGCATTGCAGGATGGGGTAGTCGCGGTTGTACACGGCGGACACCGCGTAGCGGCCCACCCCCGGCCAGGCGAACACCGTCTCCACGATCACGGCGCCGCCCAGCAGTTCGCCCACGTGCATGCCGAGGGAGGTCAGCACCGGGATCAGCGAGTTCTTGAACATGTGCCGCCAGACCACGGCGCGTTCGGAAAGGCCGCGCGCCCGCGCGTACATGACGTGCCGGGCGTGCATGTTTTCCAGCAGGCTGGCGCGGATGAGCCGGGTGTTGATGCCCATGGACATCAGCGAAAGGGTGACGGCGGGCAGCACCAGGTGTTCGAAGCCGCCGCGCCCCAGCGCGGGCAGCCAGCCCAGCCTGACCGCGAACAGCCACACCAGCAGGAAGCCCAGCCAGAAGTTGGGCAGGGACACGCCGGTGAAGGACAGGGCGCGAGCCGCGTTGTCCAGCGGGCGGTCGCGGTGCAGGGCCGCGCCGACCCCCAGGGGGATGCTGACGGCCAGGGTGAGCAGCAGGGCGGCCCCGGCCAGTTGCAGGGTGGCGGGCAGGTAGTGCAGCACCTCGCCCAGCACCGGGCGGCCGGTGACGTAGGAGGTGCCGAAGTCGCCGGTGACGGCGCGGGCCAGCCAGCGGGCGTACTGTTCCCACAGGGGCAGGTCCAGTTCCAGCATGCGGCGGGCGGTGGCCAGGGCCTCGTCGGTGGGGGGGATGCGCGACAGGCGCAGGTAGGCCATGGCCGGGTCGCCCTGGGCGGCGCGCAGCAGCAGGAAGACCACCACCGACACCAGGAGCAGCAGGGGAATGAGCGCGGCGAGGCGTTTCAGGATGTAGGCGGGCATGCGTGGTTTCCGGGGCTGGGACGTGAAGCGATATGCGCGCGGGACGCCGGTGCGGGCTTCCGGCGTGCGGAATCGGAACGGCAAATGCCGGGACAGGAAAGAGGCCGGTGCTGCACCGGAAGGCAGGGAAGGGGAAGACGGCGCGCGCCGCCTTCCCGCTTCTCGCCCTTATTTCAGGCGCATGTCCTCGAAGGGGATTTCCGAGTCCATGGCCCCGAAGCGCACCCCGTCCACGCGGGCGGTGTGCACCACCATGCTGCTCTGGTAGGTCAGCGGCAGGTACACGGCCTGTTCGTGCAGGGTGGTCAGGATGTCGCGGTACAGGTTCCGGCGCGCGGTTTCGTCGGTGGTCAGCAGCACCTTGCCGATGTTGGCGTCGATGTCGGCCTTCATGGGCAGGCCGAGCTGCGCCTGATAGTCGGCGTGCGAGGGCACGCGCATGGAACTGACGAAGGAATGCGGGTCGTAGGGCGCGCCCCAGGTGTCGCCGAAGACCATGCCGAAGGCGCCGTTCTTCTGGCGCTCGCCGATGGCGTCCTCTTCCTCGCCGATCAGGTTGGCCCGCACGCCCACGCGCGCCAGTTCCGATTGCAGGAATTCGGCGATGGCCTTCTGCAGGGCGTCGTTGCCCACGAAGCACAGGTCGACGGAAAGGGGCTTGCCGTCCTTCATGCGCGGGTCCTTGGGGCCGGTGCGTTTCCAGCCCGCCTCGTCCAGCAGGGCGTCCGCCCTGGCTGGGTCGTGGGCGTAGGGGGCCAGCTTCAGGTCGCAGTAGGGGGCCGTGGGCGGGAACAGGGCGTCGGCGCGCTGCTCCGCGCTCAGGAAGATGCCCTTGACCATGGCGTCCTTGTCGATGGCGTGCAGGATGGCCTTGCGCACGGCGATGTCGGCCGTGGGGCCGCTCTTGCTGTTCAGTGCGATGACCCGGCTGGCCTGCGGCGGCGAAAGGAAGGCCGCGTACGCGCCGCCCTTCTTCAGGGCGTCGAAGGCATCCAGGCTGATCTGGCCGCCGCCGTGGCCGCCCCCGCCGAACACCAGGTCCAGTTCGCCCGCCTGCAACGCCACCAGCCGGGTGTTGGGGTCCGGAATGACCCTGACCACGATGCGCCTGATGGCGGGTTTCTTGCCCCAGTAGGCGTCGTTGCGCTCGAACACGTCGTATTCGCCCTTGCGGGTTTCCACCAGCTTCCACGGGCCGGTGCCGATGGGAGCCCTGATGCTGTCGTTGGTGTTGCCCGACGGGGGGAACGCCGAGGGCGACAGGAAGCGTACCGGCCGGATCAGCGCCAGTTCCTGCAGCGCGGGGTAGTAGGCGTTCTTGAGCACCAGGCGCACGGTGTGCGCGTCGGGCGTTTCCACCCTGTCGATCTGGGCCACCAGTTCCAGCCAGTCGTGCGAGGCGCGGTTGGCCAGCACCGTCTCGAAGTTCATGCGCACGGCCTGCGCATCGAACGGCGTGCCGTCGGAGAAGGTCACGCCCTTGCGCAGCGTGAAGGTGTAGACCCTGCCGTCGGGCGACACGGTCCAGCTTTCGGCAAGGCACGGCTCGATGGCGCCGCCCTTGGCGTACTTGACCAGCGGTTCGTACACCATGCCCTGCGCGAACATCTGGTTGGGCGAATACTTGTGCGGGTTCAGTTCGCCCACGTTGGAAGGCCAGGAATAGCGCAGGGTGTCGGCGGGCGCGTCGGCGGCGCATGCGGCGAGGGGGGTGGCCAGGCCGCCCGCCAGCACCAGGACGGCGAGGACCGGCAGCAGAAGCGCCCGCAGCCAGCAGTGCGGGAAAAGGGCGGCGACGGAAGGCGGCCGGATCGGCATGTCGTTCTCCGGATTTTGAATGTGTGTTTCGAATAAAAAAATGTGGAATGTGCCACTTCGAATGCCAGAGTGGAAATTTCATGTCAACGCAGGAATGGCTGGCCCAAGCACATTTGCATGCAACAGTGTGCAATGAATAATTTTGTGGAGGCATGCCGAGGTGCGGCGGGCGGGGGGAGCGGGAGGGGACACGGTGGGCCCTGATGGCAGCGGGCGCGGAAGGGGGGGGACGATAGCCGCTGCGGCCTTCACGCCGGAACGCGGGCAATCGTTGCATATGGATTACGGATTGAACGGCCATCCATGATATTTCCACGAAATCATGTCGGGAGCCTTTCAAGGACGCTGCGGCGGATGTAGAATGGGCGGCGAGAAACATGAAAGCAGTCACGGTTTTTCAGGACGACCAACAGTCACGAAGATTTTATTTTGCATGACTCTTGGCAGGTGTTATCTTGTGCGCATGAATTCCCCTGCGGCGAGCCGTTCGCCAGGGCAGTTGCATATCCAACACAGCCATGAAAGGAGAACCATCATGAAAGTCAGCGCCCGCAACCTGATTCCCGGCAAGGTCAAGGAAATCACCGTCGGTGCCGTCAATTCGGAAGTGATCATCGAAGTGGCTCCCGGCATCGAGATGGTGTCCATCATCACCAAGCGCTCGGTGGAAGACATGGGCCTCAAGAAGGGCTCGGACGTGAAGGCCATGGTCAAGGCCTCCAACGTCATGCTCGTGATCGATTAATCCACCCGGCGGCGCGGACGGCGGCCTTGTCCGCCGGTCGGCGCGGCCCGCACCGCAGCGGCGCATCAGCCGCCACGGTGCTGCATGACGACGAAGCCCCCGCTCCGGAAGGAACGGGGGCTTTTGCATGCGCTGGGGGGGGGCACGGCCGCGATCCAGGCGTGGCCGGAAGCGTCACCATGGCGCGCCCCTGTGGCGCGCGGCGTAGGGCAATGGGGTGAGGCTCTTTATTGCCGGGGGGGCTGCGAGCTTTTCCAGGCGTGGTACTCGGCAAGGCCGATGCCGTATCTCGCGATGGTTTCCTCATGCAGCCGGGCCAGATTTTCCCGGACGAGCCGCACGAAGTCGGCGGCATCGGTTTCGGGGATGTCGCGTCCGGCCAGGACCAGGATCGTTGCATCGTCGGTGGAGGTTTTCCGTTGGACCACATCCCTCGTGGCCCTGGTCAACGCGTCGCGGTAGGCGAGCCGTTTGCTGTTCGTCATGCGCAGTTCCTGGCGGCGGGCCACATAGTGGGCGCAGGATCGTTCGTAGGTCCAGACGAAGACGTCGCGCAGCAGGTCGATGGCGGTCAGCTCGTACACGCCGAGCACACCCCGGATGTAGAGCCGCTCCGGCACGTCCAGAAAGGAAAGCGGCGCGATGCCCGCCTTCATGAGCGGGATGTTCGCGGCCAGTCGCGAGGTGCGCTTGTTCACGTCGGTAAACGGTTGCAGATAGGGCAAGTGGACCAGCAGGAAGAAGGACTGCTCGATGGGGTCGTCGATGGCCCTGGCCTTTTCCACGATCTGCCGAAAGACCTCTTCGATGACCTGGGGAAAGGAGGGGGGGACATACACGCTCTGCCCGATCCGGACCAGCTTTCGCCGCAGCCTGCCTTCGTCCGCCGGGTCGGGCATGAGGTCGCGCGAGAGGGTGGCGTGCAGGTTCAGCAGGGTGTGGCGGTCAACGGCGAGGCGCGTCCGGTTCTCGATCAGGAACCGGATTGCGTCGCGGTGGTTGAGGATCATCGTGGCCTCGACCGCATCCTTGCCCTCTGCCATTTCGTCGAGGTCCAGAAGCCGTTGCGTGTCGAGGAGGGAGTAGGTGTTTCCTTCAAGGCGCGAAGAAGCCCATGAAAGATCGATCAGCAGCCGCTGATGGATGTCGGCGAGCACGGTGTTGCCGAACGTCTCTCCAGGCTCGTCGGGTATGGTCCCGATGGCGTTCAGGTGCTTGCGGATTGCTTCCGGCAGGTACGGCGTTTCGTTGGGAACGTAGGCATCAAGAAAGTCCCGCCGGTACCCGACGGGTGTCCGCTGTTCGCCTGGCAGCCGAAGATGCGCAAGAATGGCGTGCGCGGCGTCGGAGAGGGGAACGACGTCGTCGACCGTGGCGGTCCGGAACTGGTCCGATGACGCGGGAGGATCTTGCGGCACGGGGGCCGAGTAGGCGTACCGCTTGGGTTCACCTGTGCGGGCGACAAGCCCCTGGGCAACCAGGTCGGCAAGCCGGCGCTGGACGGTCTTTTCCGTGACCCTGCCGCGCAGCCGTTCCGCGATGTCCGCGAAGCGGACCTCACCCCGGGTGGCCCTGAGGAACCGGAGTATTTCATTGCGTGCCTGTTCCCCTTTGCTGGACATGTCCTTCACCTGCCGGGTTGGTTTTTTGGGAGGAGCGTGGTTATGCCTTCATATCCGGGCTGTAGTGGATGAAGGGGCTTTCGGGTTCGGGGGAAATGTCCTTCATTTGTCCCTCATATGTCCGATAAATGTCCTTCATTTATCCGTCTGTCAACAGGTGGTGTACGGAAAGGCTGCGTATCGGTTGTACCTAGGCCGACAAAACGCGAAAAAGGGCTGGAACTTTCGTTCCAACCCTTTGTTTTTTACGTGGTGCCGAGGGAGAGAATTGAACTCCCGACACGGGGATTTTCAGTCCCCTGCTCTACCAACTGAGCTACCTCGGCGTCGCGGAGAACCTGAATAGGCAAAATGGGTGGGCTTGGCAAGCACTTTTTGGCGCGGGGGTGATTTTTCTGCCCGGCGGGACGGTGCCCGCGCCTTCTCCGCCCCGTCCGCTACAGCAGCATGCGCTTGGCCTGGCGCATGGCGTTGCGGCAGTCGCACGCGAAGCGGAAGGCCGCCCGGTGCCTGGGTGTGGCGTCGCGCGGCAGCACGCCCGTCTCGGCCCATTTGAACAGGTCGTCCATGGGCGCGGCCACGCTGAACCAGAAGCCCTGCTCCATGGGCACCGGGCTGTGCGCGTAGTGGCCGAACAGGATGCGGTCGTCCACGATGACGCACGGCGCGCAGGGCAGGGCGTGGGTTTCGTACACCTCCACCAGCCCTTCGTGGCGGGCGGCCAGCCGCACGATGAAGTCGCGCGAGGCGGCGAACTCGTGCTCCATCTGCACCGCCGTCAGGTCCGGGCGCAGGGCGTGCAGGAATTCGTCCACCCAGCCCCGGCGCGAGGCGAGGGGCACGGTGATCACCTGCAACCGCCGGAAGGCGGGCTGGGCCAGGGCGGTGTGCAGCGCCTCGGCCAGGGCGGGCATGCGCCCGAATTCCGCGTACAGGGCCATGTGCAGCACGATGCGCTGGCGGGCCTCCGCCAGTACCTGCGGCAGGCTTGCGGTATGCAGGCCGACGTACATCCGGCGTCACTCCTCGTAGATCATCCGGCGGGTCATGCCGCCGTCCACCAGCCAGTTCTGCCCGGTGACGAACCCGGCGTCGTCCCCGGCCAGAAAGGCCACCAGCGCGGCCACGTCGCGCGCCACGCCCACGCGGCCCACGGGGTGCTGGGCGCGGTCGGCATCCGAATGCACCGGCGTTTCGCGTTGCGCCGCCTTGCGCAGGTGGCGCACCTCTATCCAGCCCGGCGAGATGCAGTTCACCCGCACCTCGGGGCCAAGGCTCACGGCCAGGGCGTGCGTCAGGGCCACAAGCCCTCCCTTGGACGCGGCGTAGGCTTCGGTGTGCGGTTCGGACTGCACGGCGCGGGTGGAGGCGATGTTCACCACCGCCCCGCGCGCGGCGCGCAGGTGGGGCGCGGCGGCGCGCACCATGCGCATGGGGCCGGTCAGGTTCACGTCCAGCACGCGCTGCCAGCGGTCCATGTCCATGGTGTCCACCTGTCCGGAATGGGGATTGGCGATGCCCGCGTTGTTCACCAGCAGGTGCAGCCCGCCGAAGCGGGCGACGGCGGCGGCCACGCAGCGGTCCGCGTCGGCCTGATCGGCCACGCTGCCGTGCAGGGGCAGCAGGGGAAGGACAAGGGGGTGGGAGGACGCCGGGACATCCGGGTATGCCGGAAAGGGTGCGCCGTGGTCGGCTGCCAGTTCGGCCAGTGCTTCGGCGTCGGCATCCATGGCGGCCACGCGCATGCCGCAGGCCAGCAGGTGTTCCACGATACCCCGGCCGATGCCCTGCGCGCCGCCGGTGACCAGGGCCACGCGGCCCGCCAGGGGATGGGCGCGGGCGGGGGAATCGGCTTCCGGGAGACGGGCGGGGTGTTCCATGGGGTTCCCTGCGGCGGCGGGCAGGCGCGGGCCATGGGATGGGGCCGGACGACCGGATTCGGTCAGCCGGAACAGGCAGGCCGCGACGCGCCACCGCGCCGGACGATTCTAGTCCGTCCGCACCGCCGTGGCAACCGTGCGGGCCGTCACCACCAGTGCCTGGGGTAGCGCCGCCCGCGCGGAATGTTGTTCACCAGCAGGGCCACCACCAGCAGGGCGGCGGCCCCGGCGGCCACGGGAACCACGGCGTACTTGTACCCCAGCGCCTGGATCTGCGGGCTGCCGGTGACGGCGATGAGCGCCGTGGCCCCGCCCGGCGGGTGCAGGGTGTCGGTGAGGTGCATCAGCGCGATGGCGGCGGCCACGGCCACGGCCGGGGACAGCCAGGCGGTGGAGATGGCCTCCGCCCCGGGCAGCCCGGCCACACCCAGATTGCGCGCCACGAACACCCCCACCAGCGCGGACAGCACGTGCCCGCCCAGCAGGTTGCGCGGCTGTGAAAAGGGCGCGCCCGGCGCGCCGTAGGCCAGCACGGCCGAGGCCCCGAACGAGCCGATGAGCACGAAGCCGTCGCCCGGCGAGGCCACCCGGTCGCACAGCCAGGCCACCACGCCGATGCCGCACAGCGCGCCGATGAACGACCACAGGGTTTCGGAAACGTCGGGTTTCGGCAGCAGGCCCAGCATGCCGGGGCGGCAGCCGTCGCGGCCGCAGCCGCACATCTTGCGGAAGTAGTCCATGGTGTCGTCGCGGGGCAGAAGGGTGTGGTGAAGGGGATGGGGGAACGGGACCGGCCGGAACAGGGCAGGCCGGGACGGGCCGGGGTGGAACGGGAACCGGCCGGAACGCCGCGACCGGCAGGAGTGCAGGCTACCCGAGGCCCGCCGCATCCGCCGTGACCGGGGTCACATTCGCTGCAAGGGTGTCGGATTGAGCGTTATTATCCTGTACTTGCAGATATTATTTTCAGATGGTGCGGACGGGCCCCGACAACCCGCCGGGCATCCGTCGATAACCTGCGGCAATGGCGGGCTTTTCCTCCTCCCGCCGCGCGCGTCGAGTTTTTCACAGTTTTCATCAACATGTGAATTATCGTGTATCATGTCGGCATTGAACACCATAAAAAAATACTCTTGCCAACCCATGGTGCGCGGGCTATGGCCCGATTCTGCAAATCCATCGGGCGTCGCGCTCCTGTTCCGGGGGCCCGCGCGCACCGCACGCCACGAGACCAAGGAGCCCACCGCATGACCCGCAAGGACCGTACCGAAGGCATCTACAGCCGCCGCGAGGTGCTCGACGAGAGCGAGCGCAGGCAGTACTACCTCATCCAGCTGAAAGACCTGCTTTCCTACGCCTACCGCTATTCCGAGGACGTGAAGAAGCGCTTCGACCGCGCCCAGTTCAACGTGGAGAAGTTCAAGACCCTCACGGACCTCAAGCACATTCCCATCCTCAAGAAGAAGGAACTCATCTTCCTCCAGTCCATGGGGCCGCGCCTTGGCGGGCTGCTGACCAAGGACCTCGGCGAGTTGAAGCGCGTGTTCCTGTCCCCCGGCCCCATCTTCGACCCCGAAGACCGCGCCGACGACTACTGGGGCTACACCGAGGCCTTCTATTCCGTGGGCTTCCGCCCCGGCGACGTGGCCCAGATCACCTTCAACTACCACCTCGCCCCGGCGGGCCTGATGTTCGAGGAACCCCTGCGCAACCTTGGCTGCGCCGTGGTGCCCGCGGGCCCCGGCAACGCGGCCACGCAGCTCGAGATCATGTCCAAGCTGCGCGTGTCCGGCTACGTGGGCACGCCCAGCTACCTGCTGCACCTTGCCCAGAAGGCCGAGGAAAAGGGCATGAACCTGCGCAAGGACCTGTTCCTTGAAGTGGGCTTCGTCACCGGCGAAAAATTCTCCGAAAAGCTGCGCGCGCAGCTGGAGAAGAAGTTCGACCTGATCATGCGCCAGGGCTACGGCACGGCGGACGTGGGCTGCATCGGCTACGAATGCTTCCACAAGACCGGCCTGCACATCGCCAACCGCTGCTACGTGGAAATCTGCCATCCGGACACCGGCATTCCGCTGAAGGACGGCGAGGTGGGCGAAATCGTGGTCACGGCCTTCAACAAGACCTACCCGCTGATCCGCCTCGCCACCGGCGACCTGTCGTACATCGACCGTTCGCCCTGCCCCTGCGGCCGCACCAGCCCGCGCCTGGGCTCCATCGTGGGCCGCGTGGACACCACCGCGCGCATCAAGGGCATGTTCGTGTACCCGCACCAGGTGGAGCAGGTCATGTCGCGCTTCGAGGAAATCAAGCGCTGGCAGATCGAGGTCACCAACCCCGGCGGCATCGACGAGATGACCCTGTTCATCGAGGCCAGCAACTTCAAGCGCGAGGACGAACTGCTCCACCAGTTCCGCGAGAAGATCAAGCTGCGCCCGGAACTGAAGATCCTCGCGCCCGGCACCCTGCCCCCGCAGATCCGTCCCATCGAGGACAAGCGGGTATGGGACTAGCCGGAACCCGGAATACCGGCGGACGCGGGGTGGGAGCCTTCCTGCCCTGCGTGCCGCTGCTCCTGCTCGTGCTGCTGGCCGTGCTGCTCGCGGGCGGCTGCGCCGTGGCGCGGCCGTCCGCTGGCACGGGTGGCACGGACGGCACGGGCGGCACGGCGGGGGCGAAAACGCCCCGCCTGCCCGACGGCACGCTGGTGACGGTGTCCAAGGCCGGGGAAATCCGCGCCATGGACCCGGCGAACGCCGCGCGCGAGGCGTTGCGCCACGACTACATCCTGCTTGGCGAATCGCACACCAGCGCGTGCGACCACCGTGCCCAGGCGGCGTTCGTCACCGCCCTGCTGGCACAGGGCGCGCGCCCGGCCGTCGGCCTGGAAATGGTGTCCCGCGACGGGCAGCCCGCGCTGGACGATTTTTCGCGGGGGGCCACCCCGCTGGCCAAGCTTCCCGCCGCCCTCGACTGGGGCAAGACCTGGGGCTACGACTTCGAGTTGTACAAGCCGGTGTTCGCCGTGGCGGACTGGGCGCGCCTGCCCGTGCACGGCCTGAACGTGCCGCAGCGCGTGGTGCGGCAGGTGAGCCGGGGCGGGCTGGACGCCGTGCCCGAGGCCGACCGGGTCTGGCTGCCGCTGTCCATCATCGCCCCCGCGCCGGAACAGCGCGCCACGCTGACCGCCATCTTTCGCGAACACGCGGCCATGCGCGTAGGGCGCGCGGCCCAGGACAAGGGACAGCCGGGCCAGACGAGTCCGGCCCCGCCCGCCGCAGAGCCGCAGGCGGCCCCACCCTCCAGCCCCACTGGCGCATCCCCCGCCGCGCCATCCCAATCCCCTGATCCGGCTCCAACCCCGGCTTCGGACAGCGACGCCGAGGCCCTCGAACGGTTCCTGCTGGTGCAGTCGCTGTGGGATTCGGCCATGGCCCACGAGGCCGTGCGGGTGCGCGTGGCCCACGGCGGCCCGGTGGTCATCCTGGCCGGTGGCGGGCACGTGGAATACGGTTGGGGCATCGCCCGGCGCATCCGCCTGCTGGACCCCGACGCCCGCGTGCTGCTGGCCATGCCGTGGCGCATCGCGCCGGACGCGGATGCCGGGTCTCCGGCGGCCGCCGCCGGGGGCAAGCCCGTCGCTCCCTCCGCGGGATCGGGGGACAGTCCGCCCGATGCGGCGCAGGCCGACATCTTCTGGGTGTGCCGGGCCGAGCCCGAGCCGCCCCGTCCCATGCCCGGCATGCCCGCTGCGGGCGGCCCCGCGCGGCCCCGCCTGGGCCTGCTGTTGCAGCAGGAGCCGGACGGCGCGCGCGTGGAGCAGGTGGAGCCCGGCTCCGTGGCCGAGCGCGCCGGGTTCCGGCCGGGCGACCTCATCCTGCGCGTGGGCGACCGCGCGGTGGACAGCCTGCGCGTGCTGCACGAGGCGGGCGCTGCCGCCGTGGCCGCCGGGCAGGACGTGCGCTTCACCGTGCGCGGCCCCGGCGCTGCCGATGGCGAACGGGTGCTGACCGTGCCCGGCCTGAAGCGGTAGTTTTCGCGCCCGCGTCTCCGCCAATTCCGCCCCATCCCGCGCGGGCCTGCTGACATGCCGCGTCGGCGTGCCTATGGTGTGCCGATGCGGCATGTTTCGTTCATCACACGTCATTTCCGTGGAGTTGCCCATGCCTGAGTTGCCAGAGGTGGAGACCATTGCCTGCGGTTTGCGGCCCCAGTTGACGGGGCGGCGCATCGTGTCGGTTTCGGTGCGCAACGAGGGCACGGTGCAGGGCGACGCGGCAACGTTCGCCCGGTGCGTTCCGGGGCGCGTCATTGCCGGGGTGCGGCGGCGCGGCAAGCTGCTGCTGATGGACTTGGCCCCGCCGGACGGTTCGGCTGGCGGAAAGCGCGCCGGTTCGGCGCCCGATGCGGTCGGCCTGATGGCCTGCCGCGACGCGGCGGGAAAGGCGGCCGGTACCGCCGGTACCGCCGGAACTGGCGGAGCAGGCGGCGACCGCGTGCCGCATCTGCTGGGCGTGCACCTGAAGATGACCGGGCGGCTCTTCGTCCACGGGCCGGAAGTGGCACCCAACGCCCACACCCGCGTGGTGTTCGGGCTGGACGACGGCAACCGGCTGTTCTTCGACGATGCGCGCAAGTTCGGCTACGTGCGCGCCCTGTCCGACGCGGACCTGGCCACGTGGGACTTCTGGCGCTCGCTGGGGCCGGAACCGCTGGAGATCGCCGCGCCCGACTTCGTGGACTTGTTCCGGGGGCGGCGGGGGCGCATCAAGGCGTTGCTGTTGGACCAGACGGTCATCGCGGGCATCGGCAACATCTACGCCGACGAATCGCTGTTCCGGGCAGGCATCAGGCCCGACGCGCAGGCGGGCGGCCTGTCCCCCGACCGGCTGCGCGTGCTGCACGGCCACTTGGTGGACGTGCTGCGCGAATCCATCGCCGAGTGCGGCAGTTCCATCCGCGATTACCGCGACGCCCACGGCGATGCCGGAGCCTTCCAGAACCGCTTCCGGGTGTACGGCCGGGCCGGCCAGCCGTGTGTGGCCTGCGGCCGCGCGCTGGCCACGGGCAAGGTGGCCGGGCGCACCACGGTGTATTGCGAGGGGTGCCAGAAGCCGGAGTAACCGGTGCGGCGCGGGCGGGTGCGACAGGCGGATGATCCGCGGCGCTACTGCCCGCCGTCCGCGTCGTCGCCATCCCCGTCGCGGGCCGTGGTGACGGTGGCGGGGCCGGGCCATGCAGTCGCCCCCGCCGCGCCGCTCGTCACGATCGAATCCCACCGGGCCAGCACCTGGCCCGATTCCGCCGTCACCAGCAAGGGGATGCCCCGCTGCGCCAGCGCGGCGCGGGTGTCCGCCACGGGAAAGCCCCAGCGGTTGCGGTAGCCCGCGCTGGCCAGGGCCACGGCGGGGCGCACCGCGTCCAGCAGGCGCGGCAGCAGCTTGCGCCTGCCGCCGTGGTGGGGCAGCACCAGCACTTCCGCCGAAAGGTCCGCGCCGGAATCCAGCAGCGCGCGGATGGCCGGGTCGCCCGCGTCGCCGGGGAGCAGAGCCAGGCCGCGCCGCGCGCCGTGCCCGTCCCGTGCCGTCAGCCGCAGCACCAGCGAGGCGTCGTTGCCGTCGAAGGCGGCCCCGGCCGCCTCGGGCAGGGGCGGGTGCAGCACTTCCAGTTCCAGTCCGTCCGCAAGGGGGATGCGCTGCCCGGCATGCCAGCGTTCCTCGTGGTGTCCGGTGCGGCGCAGGATGGCGGCGAGCCGCGCGCCGTCCTCGCCGCGCGCGGCGTCGCCGTTGCCCGCCACCTGGCGCACGGCGAAGGTATCGATGACGTACAGGAGGCCGCGCAGGTGGTCGCGGTCCGGGTGGGACCAGACCACCGCGTCCAGCCGGGGCGGGCGGTTGCCGGTAAGCGCCGGGGCCACCACGCGGCGGCCCGTGTCCCACGAGCGGGAAGCCGTGCCCCCGCCGTCCACCAGCATGCGGCCAGCGCCCCAGTCCAGCGCCACGGACTGTCCCTGTCCCACGTCCAGCACGGCCAGCCGCACGGCCGGATCCGTGGCGGCGGCGTATCTGGGCCACGCCGGACCCAGCACCAGCAGCGCCCCGGCGGCCAGCAGCAGGGCGGCGCGGCGGCGCGTCCCGACCGATACGGGGCCTGATGCGTGCCCCGACACGTGCAGAACCGCCGCGCCCAGCAGCACCCACAGGCCCAGCATGGCCGCCGGGTGAGGGCGCAGCAACTGGGGGTTGCCCAGCAGGCCCGCGCCATCCAGCCAGCGCAGCGAAACCAGCAGCAGGTCGAACGGCCAGCGGGCCGCCAACAGCAGCCACCCGGCCAGGTCCGGCGCGGCCGGGGCCAGGGCCATGCCCGCGAGGCCCAGCGGCAGCGCCACCCCGTCGATGAGCGGCAGGAACAGCAGGTTCAGCGCAAACCACGGGCTGGACGTGCCGAACACCCGTGCGGAAAGGGGCAGCAGGGTCAACTGGATGCACAGGGTCACCCACAGGGTGCGCGTGGCGTACACGACGAAACGGGAACGCCACCTGCGCCCGGCGCGCCGGGCAGCGCGGCCCCCCGTGGCCGTGGCGGCGGAACCGTCCCCGTCTTCTTCGTGGATGATCAGCCCGCCCATCTCGCGCAGCCGCCGGGGCAGCAGGGCGGCCAGCGGCCGGGCCAGGGCGATGCCCGCCACCGCGCAGGCGGAAAGCTGCAACGACAGGTCGTCCGCCGCGCCGGGGTCGAACAGCACGATGGCGCACACCGCCCACAGCAGGCCGTCCAGCAGCACCTGCGGCCTGCCGCGCCAGTACAGCCACGCCCAGAACACCAGCATCAGCGCCGCGCGCACCAGCGAGGGCGGCGCGCCGCCCAGCCAGACGTAGGCCAGCGCGGGCGGCAGCGAGCAGGCCAGGGCCAGCTTGCGGCGCGGAATGCGCAGGTACACGCCGGGGGCCATGCGCCCGGCCAGCAGGGCAACCCCGGCCCCCAGGGCGGCCGCTGCGCACAGGTGCATGCCCGACAGGGCGATGGCGTGGATCAGCGAGGCGCGGGCCACCAGGTCCAGGTCGCGGCTGTCCAGGTGGAAGCGGTCGCCCAGCACCAGCGCGGGCAGGAAGGCCCCCGCCGGGGTGGGCGGTTCGGGAGCGGGCGCTGCCGCGTCACCGTCCCCCGGCCCGCCGTGCAGGGCGATGGCCCGCAGCATGGCGGTGCGCAGGGTTTCGCGGAACGTCCATCCCGCCGACGGTACGCCTTCCACGCGGGGCGCGCCCTTGGCGTGGGTGGTCCAGGCCCGGAAGCGCACGTCGCGCGAGGCCCAGAAGGCCGCGCTGTCGTCGCCGCCGGGGTTGGCCAGCCCGCGCATGGGCGAGACGGCGGCGGTGACGGACAAGCGGGTGCCCGGCGCGGGGCGCAGGGGCGGGTTTTGCCACGACAGGGCCAGCAGCCCCGGCAGGGCGGCGGCTTCCTGTCCGGGCTCGTTCCCCCCGTCTTCCGCTGGTGCGCCTTCCGGCCGCACGTCGCGCAGCAGCAGGCGGATGCGCCCGTCGGTGGTGGGGGTGCACTCGGCCACCGTGCCGCCGAAGCGCACCGGGCGGCCGGTGTCGGCCCAGGCGGGCGTTTGCGGCGGCGGGCCGGGCTGGCGCAGCCACGCCGCGCCCAGCCCCGCGCCGAAGCACAGCGCGTACACGGCCACGCGGGCAAGGCCCCGCGCCCGCGCGCCCATGCCCAGCCACAGCAATACCGCCGCCGTCACGGCCCACACGGGTTCGCCGTGCGGCGGCAGCGCGGCCAGTCCGGCCAGCGCCGCCAGCAGGCAGGCCTGCCGGAACAGCAGCGGGGGCAGCGGCGGAATGGGCAGGGATTGCGGGGACGGCTGGTGCATGCGGGTCGCCGGTGCCTGTGGCGCGGGAGTTCGGGTGCAAAAAAGGCGGGCCGCGCCGTGTGGCGGGCCCGCCCGGAAGGCGTCCGGCTATTCGGGCATGCGCGTGATGCGCGCGCCCACGGCGTTCAGTTTTTCCTCGATGCGTTCGTAGCCCCGGTCCAGATGGTAGATGCGCTGGACGTGGGTTTCGCCTTGCGCGGCAAGGCCCGCCAGCACCAGCGAGGCGCTGGCCCGCAGGTCCGACGCCATGACCGGCGCGCCGGTGAGCTTTTGCACGCCGCGCACCACGGCGGTGTGGCCGGACAGCTTGATGTCCGCGCCCATGCGCACCAGTTCCAGCACGTGCATGAAGCGGTTCTCGAAGATGGTCTCCTCCACCACGCCCGCGCCGCTGGCGATGGTCATCAGGGCCATGACCTGGGCCTGCATGTCGGTGGGAAAGCCGGGGTAGGGCCGGGTGGTCACGTCGCGGGAGCGCAGGTGGCCGTTGTGGGTCACGCGCACGTCGCGCGCGCCCTGCCGCTCGATGACCAGCCCCATGTCGCGCAGCTTGGCGATGACCGCCTCCAACTCCTCGAAGGGGCAGTCGGTCAGCAGCAGGTCGCCGCCGGTGATGCCCGCCGCCACCATGAAGGTGCCCGCCTCGATGCGATCGGGCATGATGCGGTATTCGCACCCGCCAAGGCGCGGCACGCCCTGTATCTTGATGATGCTGGAGCCGTGCCCCTCGATCTTCGCCCCGCAGGCCATGAGGAAGTTGGCCAGGTCCACCACCTCGGGTTCGCGCGCGGCGTTTTCCAGCACCGTCTCGCCCTCGGCCAGGGTGGCGGCCATGAGCAGGTTTTCCGTGCCGCCCACGGTGGGAAAGTCGAAGTGGATGTGCGCGCCGCGCAGCTTCGCGCAGCGGCCCTGGATGTACCCGGAATCCAGGTCGAAGGTGGCGCCCATCTTTTCCAGCGCGGTCAGGTGCAGGTCCACGGGCCGCGCGCCGATGGCGCAGCCGCCGGGCAGGGCCACGCGGGCCTCGCCAAGGCGCGCCAGCAGCGGGCCCAGGCACAGCACCGAGGCGCGCATGGTCTTCACCAGGTCGTAGGGGGCTTCCGGCTTCAGGTCGCACGGGGTCACGGTGACGGTGTGGCCGTCGAATTCCGCCGGGCAACCCAGGATGCCCAGCAGCTTGTTGGTGGTGAAGATGTCGCGCAGGCGCGGCACGTTGGTGTAGGTGACGGGTTCCTCGGCCAGGATCGAGGCCATCAGGATGGGCAGGGCGGCGTTCTTGGAACCGCTGACGGCGATGGTGCCGCGCAGGGGCACGCCGCCGTTGATGACGAGTTTGTCCATGTGGTCGTGGGTATCCTTTGCGGGTAGTCGCGGCGGATGCGTTCCGCGCGGGTGATTGCGATGGTGGCGCGTCGGTCGGGTCCGGGGAAACGTGGCGCCGTCACGGAGAGGTCCGGAACGGGTCGGGGACCGGGGGCAAGGCCGGAGACGGAATCAAGGGGCGGCGGCTGCCGCGTGGGGCCGGAAAACACCGGCTCCGGCGGCGAAATGGGCCGATTGCCTCTTGACCGGCCCCGGCGCCGGGTGTATATGCGCTCTCTCTTACGGCGGATGTAGCTCAGTTGGCAGAGCACCTGGTTGTGGCCCAGGTGGCCGTGGGTTCAAGTCCCATCATTCGCCCCATCGATTCCGTGCCCCGCGCAAGCGGGGCTTTTCTTTTTCCGGACCCCGGCGCGGCGTGTCCGGGTACGAGAGCCCGGTACCTGCCGGTGCGGATGGGCGGAATTTCCTCTGCTCATGTCGGGCGGACCATACCCTTCCCGGCCCCGGAACGGAACCCCGTCAGGGGTGGCAACCGTTGGCTGGTGGCGCGATACGCCGTTTTCCTTCAGGAATTTTGTCGCGCCGGGGCGGGTTCCGGGTGATCGTCCAGGAAGGGCGCCGGTCCGTCACCCGCCGTGCGCTTCCAGCAGGGTGCGGATGCTGCGGCAGGCGGTGCGCACCGCCGCGTCGAAGCGTTCCGCCATCCCGGTCGCGGCCGTTGCCCGCGCGTGCGGGGCGGCGGCCAGCACCTCCCGTTCCTCCGGTCCGACCTCCCCGTCGGGGAGGTCCCCGGCCAGCAGCAGCCCCAAGCGCTCCATGGCGCGGGCCGCCGCGTGCACCTCGTCGGCGGAAATGCTGCCCGCCGCGCCCGCCATGGCGTGGGCGCGTTCCGACAGGGCGCGCCATGCGTCCGCGTCCGCAGCCGGTCGGGCCGGGTCCGCCCGTTTCGCGGCGGCCGCCACCAGCCCGCGCAATTCCTCGCCCGCCCCGGAATAGGCGGCCACGAAGCTGCCCAGCACCCGCAGGTACAACCATGCCTTGCCGTTCATGCGGCGCACCCCGCTGGTCACGTCCAGCCCCGGCAGGGCGGCGGGCAGGTCTTCCGGCGCGGGGCGGTGGCTCTGCGGCTTGCCGTTGGCGGCTTGCGGCGGGGGAGCCGCCGTGGCGGGTTCGTCTGTTGGGCCGTGGGCCGGACCATGGGGCAGACCATGCGTCGGGACTGTCCGGGCTGCGGCGTCCGGGTTCGGGGCCGGGGCGGGGACCAGACGTGGGGGCAGGTACCGGCGCAGGGTGGCCAGCAGTTCCGCCCGTTCCACGGGCTTGGGCAGCCGGGTGACGATGCCCGCCCGGCGCATGGCCTCTTCGTCCTCGCCCTCCACCCGCGCGGTGAAGGCGATGACCGGCGCGCCGGGCCGCAGCCGCAGGCCGTCCCCGGCGTTGCGCGCGCGGATGGCCGTGGCGGTCTGGTAGCCGTCCATGCCCGGCATCTGGATGTCCAGCAGCACGGCGTCGAAGAGGGCGACCGGCGTATCCGGCATCCGGCCGTCGCGGGCCAGCGCGGCCAGCGCCGCTTCGCCCGAGGGGGCCGCCTCCACCGCGATGCCCATCGAGGTCAGCATTTCCACGGCCACGGCGCGGTTGATGGGGTTGTCGTCCACCAGCAGCACCCGCGCGCCGTGCAGGGCCGGATCGTGCGCTACCGTGGCGGCGGCGCGCGCCGTGGGGCGGGCGGAGGCGCCGGGAACCGCGTCGGGCGGCCGGGGCGCGGCGGCCTGCCCGGCGGCGGGTTGGACGCCGTTCCGCGTGTCCGCCCCCGCGCGCTTCGCCGCCACGGGGGAGACGGCGCGCAGGGCCGCCTCGCGCAGGGCGCCCAGTTTCACCGGCTTGATCAGCACCGCCAGCACGCCGAGGCGGGCGGCGGTTTCCGCGTCCGGTTCGCGGCCCATGGCGGCGGCCACCAGCAGCGGCGGCACGGACACCCCTTCCTCGCGCAGGTGCATGAGAATGGTGGAGGCCGCGCAGGTGCTGGGGATATCGCCGCGCTCGGAGGCGCATTCCGGTGATGCGGACGGGGTGGACAGGCCTTCGTTGGTGGCGCCGACCACCGGCAGGTACAGCCCGCAGAGCACGAAGTCCCAGGCGGCGGGCACGGGGTGGGCGTCCTGGTCTCCGTGCGGGGCGGCCCCGGCGTGGGGTGCGGGCTCCGGCTGCCCTGCCGGTCCTGCCAGCCCCGTGTGCGCGGTTTCCCCGGCAGGGGCAAGCCGGCCGTCGGGGCCGTGGTACAGCGCCCTGCGCAGGGCGGCCACGTCCGGCGCCACCTGGCAGCGCACCCCCAGTTGCGCCAGCAGCCGGGCCAGCACGCGCGCGCAGGTGGGGTTGGCCTCGGCCACCAGCGCCAGTTTTCCGTCCAGCGCCGGATGGTGCGGGGCGGGCGCTTCCCGCTCCGGCGGCAGGCCGAACCGGGCCGTGAAGCGGAAGGTGCTGCCCCGGCCGGGTTCGCTGTCCACGCCCACGTCGCCGCCCATGAGCTGCACCAGCGCCCGCACGATGGACAGCCCCAGGCCCGTGCCGCCGAAGCGGCGCGACACCGAGGCGTCGGCCTGGCTGTAGGATTCGAACAGCCGTTCGCGCGCCTCGGCCGTGATGCCGATGCCCGTGTCGCGCACCGAGAAGGCCAGTTCCACGCCGTTGCCCCCGGCCCCCCCGTCGTTCCGGGCCACGCGGATGACCACCTCGCCCCGTTCGGTGAACTTGAAGGCGTTGGCGGCCAGGTTCACCAGCACCTGGCGCAGCCGCAGCGGGTCGCCCACCAGCACCGGCGGCACGTCGGTGTCGATGTCCACCACCAGTTCGATGTCCTTGACGGCCAGCCGGTCGTGGAACAGGTCGGTGACTTCCTCCAGCAGGTCGCGGGTGCGGAAGGGGATGGATTCCAGGGTCAGCCGCCCGGCCTCCAGCTTGGAAAAGTCCAGCACGCCGTTGACCACGCCCAGCAGCGAACGGGCCGAGGAACGGACCAGGTTCAGGTATTCCCGTTGCTTGGGCGCGAGGTCGGTGCCGAGGGTGATGTCCACCATGCCGATGACGGCGTTCATGGGCGTGCGCAGTTCGTGGGTGACCCCGGCCAGGAATTCGCTCTTGGCGCGGCTGGCCCGTTCCACGCGGGCCTGGGCGGTGTCCAGCGCGGCGGTGCGTTCGCGCACCATGCGTTCCAGTTCGCCCTGCTGCACGGTCAGTTGGCGCTCGTGGCGTTCCACCTGTTCGAGCATGGAGTTGAAGGCGTCCACCAGTCGGCCGATCTCGTCGTGGCCGTGCCGGGCGGCGCGCAGGGCGTAATTGCGTTCTTCGGCCACCTTGCGGGCCACCAGGGCCAGCCCGGCCACGGGCACCACCACCGTGCGCCGCAGGATGAGGATGATCAGCACCACCAGCGTCAGGCCGACGACCGTGACGCGCACGGCGTTCTCGCGCACCATGGCGGACAGGGCTTCGCCGATGCCGCGCGACGAGACCATCACCACCACGCTGCCGATTTCCTCGCCATGGTGGGCCAGTATTTCGCGCTCGGTGATGAAGTCGCCCCCAGAGGTACCGTTGGTGGCGCCGCTCCACGGCACGGGGCGCCAGTCGCCGTCGCGCTGCATGCCGCCGAGCAGGGTTGCGCCGTCGCGCTCGAACAGGGTCACCGCGTACACCCGCTGGTCTTCCATTTCCGCCGCGATGACGGCGGAGATGGACACGGCGTCCAGGTTCCAGGCGGGCACCTGCAACTGACGCGCCACGCGCACCGCCTGCCGCCGCGCGAACTCCTCGATGTCGCGGTGCATCTTGCGGCTGGTGGCGATGTAGTCCGTGGCCATGAACACCAGCAGCATGACGGTGGTGGCCAGCGTGATCAGCAGGCCGAGCCGGGTCTGGATGCCGGTGAGCAGGTGGCGCGGGGCCTTTTCGGGCATGCGGCGTCCTTTGCGGGTGCCTTGAGGGCCGCCGGGGCGCGGCGGCGCTGTTCCCGTGTCCGGCGCGTCCTTCGCCAGGGGGCGAAGACGCGAAATTCACGTTCTAGCCAGCCTAGCGTGTTTCCCCTCTCCGCACAACGCGCAGCAGTGCAATGGCCTCACGGCTGCGGCAGCACAGCGACAGGATCAGGTACAGCAGGGCGGCCAGGGGCACGCCCAGGGCCAGGCGCGCGGCCGGGTGCAGCGCGGGCGCGGCCCAGGCCGTGCCCGCGAATGCCCCCGCAAGCCACCATGCGGGCAGGCAGGCCGCGCAGGCCAGTGCCGCGTGCAGCAGCGCGGCGCGCGGGTGCAGGTCCACCGTGGTGCCGCCGCGCCGCAGGGCCAGAACCAGGCAGGCGGTGTTGACCCACGACCCGCAACTGGCCGCCAGCGCGGGACCGGCTACCCCCAGCGGCCCCAGCAGCAGCGCGCCGAGGCCCAGCGTGACCAGCACCGAGGCCAGGCCCGCCACCACCGGCGCGCCCGCCGCCTGCCGGGCGTTGCAGGCGGCCAGCAGCGGCCGGGCCACGGCAAAGGCGGGAATGCCCGGCGCATAGGCCAGCAGAGCGGCCACCGTGGCGTCCACGGCCTGGCGGTCGAAGGCCCCGTGGCCGAACAGCAGGGCCACCAGCGGCGCGCCCACGGCGGCAAGGCCCAGGGCCGAGGGCAGGCTGACGAACAGGGAAAGGCGCAGCGCGTCGCCCAGCACCCGGCCGAATTCGTCGTGCGGGTGCGGGAGGGGTGCGGCTCCTGCGGTTCCGTCCGGCCCCTTCGACAGGGCAGGCAGGGCGGCCACGCCCACGGCCACGCCGAACACCCCCAGCGGAAATTCCATCAGCCGTTCCGCGTAGTAGAGGGCCGTGACGCTGCCTTCGGACAGGAACGAGGCCAGCAGGGTGCAGGCCAGCACGTTGAGCTGTTGGGCGGATGCCCCGAACACCCCGGCGGGCAGGGCGCGGGCCGCGTCGCCGGCCTGCGGGTCGCGGCCGGGCAGCGGGGCGCGCCAGCGCAGGCCCAGGCGGCGCAGCGGCGGCAGCAGCATGCCCAACTGGGCCATGCCGCCCGCCAGCACGCCGCAGGCCAGCAGGGTGGCGGCATCGCCGAACCCGGCCAGGGCCAGCCCGCCGGTGGCCATGACGGCCAGGTTGAGCGCCGCCGGGGCCAGCGCGGGCGGCAGGAAGCGTCCGTGGGCGTGCAGCATGCCCGCGCACAGCGCGGCGCACGCGGCGAGCACCCCGTAGGGCAGGCAGATGCGCAGCAGTCCGGCGGCCCGTTCCGCCACGCCCGGCGGCGCGCCCGGCGGACTGCTGCCGGGCGCGCCGAAGCCGGGGGCCAGCAGCAGGGCCAGCGGCTGGGCCAGGATCATGCCCAGCAGGCACAGCAGGACCAGCGGCGGCAGGGCGCGCAGCAACACGCCGCGCCCGAAGGCGAAGGCCCGTGCGTCGCCCTCGCGCTCGCGCAGGCGGACGAAGGCGGGGGTGAACGCCAGCGACACCGCGCCCTCCCCGAGCAGACGGCGCATGAGGTTGGGCAGGCGGAAGGCCACGAAGAAGGCATCGGCCCCGGCTCCCGCGCCCAGGATGTACGCGGTCAGCGCGTCGCGGGCGTAGCCCAGCACCCGTGACGCCAGCGTGGCCCCGGCCACGGTGGCGGCGTTGCGGGCCATGGTGTCGCCGGAAGACATGCCGCCGGAAGACATGTCACCGGGCGGGATGTCTCCGGACGGCGTGCCGGGCGTTGCGGGGGCGGGTTCTGGCGTCATGCCGGGTCCTCGTGGCGGTGGAAATGGGGACGCGGTCGCCCCGCGCGCAGTGTAGCGCAGCGCCCCCGGCCTGGGAACCCGGCCTGGTTCTCCCGCCCATGGCGGCAATGGTGTTGCGGATACCGGAAAACTGTCCGGAAATTCCGGATTGCCATCCCCCGGCCCGCCGCGAGGGAACTGCGGCAATCCACGAACATGCCGTAACACTTGAATATTACGGGCGGGTGTGGAGGCACCGCCGTGCAGCGGCGGGAGTTGTTATTTCCGGCGGCTTGTATTACGCCCACGTGACGGGCCGAAGCGGCCCGGACGAGCACTCATCCTTCGGCCGCCCGCGTGGTGGGCCGCACGCGCGTGGCACGCGCGGCAAGCTGGCAAGGCATAGGGGGTATGCCGCGTGAGCGACCAGAAGGGACAGGACGCCGCAGAGAGCGTGTGGCACGATGCAGCCCCCGGGCACGGCGAAAAGCCGGGCCCGGAGGACGCGCACGCCCGGCGCTCCGGCGCCACGTCGCACGAGCCCCATGCCGGTCCCCGCGCCGGTCTCCCGACGGTCACCGGGTCCGGCGCGGAGCACGGCCCGCTGCCCGACGTTCCCCCGCCCGCGGCGCGCCTTTCCATCGTGGCCGACGGCCACTCCACTTCCCACGCCGCGCCGCGGATTTCCCCGGCCCCCGCGCCCTTCGACGATTCCCCCTCCCGCGCCCGCCACGCCGTGCCCTTCACGCATTCCCCGGCCCCCCTGCCGGAGGGCGACGCCGCGCAGAGCTTCCGCGTGCTGGCCGAACACCTGGCCGACTGGGAAGGCTGGGAGGACGCCGACGGCAAGGTGGTGTTCGTCACCCCCGCCTGCCAGCGCATCACCGGCTATTCCATGGAATCCTTCCGCGCCAACGCCCGGTTCATCGAGGGCATCATGCACCCCGAGGACCTGCCCCTGTGGCGCAAGCACCGCGAGATGGTGGCGTCCGGGGCCGAGATGGTCGAGGTGGAGGTGCGCGTGCGCACCCAGGACGGCCGCGAGCGCTGGCTGGCCTGCTCCAGCCGCCGCCTGCACGACGCCGACGGCGCGCCCATGGGCGTGCGCTTCAGCGGGCGCGACGTCACCGACCGCAAGATCATGCTCACCCAGATGAAGCACCAGGCCTGGCACGACCCGCTCACCGGGCTGCCCAACCGCGCCCTGTGCCTGGACCGCATCGACCGTTCGCTGCACCGCGCCCGGCGCGGCGCGGACAACGTGTGCGCCGTGGCCTTCCTGGACCTGGACCGCTTCAAGGTGGTCAACGATTCCATGGGCAACGCCGCGGGCGACCAGGTGCTGCGCGAGGTGGCCCGGCGTCTGGCCGAGAACACCCGCACCATCGACACCGTGTCGCGCCTGGGCAGCGACGAGTTCATCCTGCTGCTGGACGAGGTGCGGTCCGAAGACGAAGCCCTGATCACGGTGCGGCGCATCTGCGCCTCGCTGGAACCGCCGCTGGAGGTGTCGGGCCGACAGATCCGCATTTCCGCCAGCGTGGGGGTGGTGGTGAACCGGGGCGGCGGCAACGCCGACGAGATGTTGCGCAACGCCAACATCGCCATGCACCACGTGAAGGAGCACGGCGGCGACGGCATGGCGGTGTTCCAGCCCTCCATGCTGGAGCAGGCCATGAACCTGATGCAGCTGGAAATCGACCTGCACCGGGCGCTGGACAACAACGAATTCTTCCTGGTCTACCAGCCCATCATGTCGCTGCACGACCGCAAGCTGACCGGGTTCGAGGCGTTGGTGCGCTGGAACCACCCGGACCGGGGCATCGTGGGGCCGTCGGAGTTCATCCCCGTCTCCGAGTCCACCGGGCAGATCCACCAGGTGGGGCGCTGGGTGCTGGCGGAGGCGTGCCGCGCCCTGGCCGCCTGGCGCGAGCAGCAGCCGTCCATGCGCGGGGTGGTCATGCACGTGAACCTTTCGGCGCGGCAGCTCTCGCAGCCGGGCCTGGTGGAGCAGGTGGGCGCCGTGCTGCGCGAGACCGGCCTGCCCGCCAGATGCCTGAAGCTGGAAGTGACCGAGACCATGCTGATGGAAAACCCGGACTACGCCAACCTGGTGCTGCGCAGGCTGAAGGAGATCGGCGTGCGGTTGTGCATCGACGACTTCGGCACCGGGTATTCCTCGCTCAGCTACCTGCAACAGTTCCCCATCGACACCCTGAAGGTGGACCAGAGCTTCGTGGCGCGCATGTGCCGCGAGCCGGGGCATTTCAAGATCGTGCAGGCCGTGGTGGCGCTGGCGCACAGCCTTGGCCTGGACGTGGTGGCCGAAGGCGTGGAGGAGGAGGAACAGCGCATCATGCTGTCCGAACTTTCGTGCGAGGGCGGCCAGGGCTACCTGTTCTCGCGCCCGCTGCCGGGCGAGGACGTGCCGGGCATGTTCGCCGAGCGGCCCAAGGGACACTAGCCCGGACGCGGCCCCGCCTGTACCGCCCGCAGGGGTGTTTTCCCCATAGGCTTTCGGGACTGCCCCCCCTTTCGCGGCGGCTCTCGCCGGGTGTATGCTGGACGAACGCGGGAAGGCCCCTGCGCCCCGCGCCCCGCATCCCAAGGAGCCGTCATGCGTCACGTGGAGTGGTCGAACCGGTTCAGCGTGGGCGTGCCTGAACTGGACGCCCAGCATGCCCGCATCATCGAACTGCTGAACGACATGGCCGAGGCCGCCGCCTGCCCGGAGGACGGCAGCCGCCTGCGCGCCGTGCTGTCCGGCCTGAAGGCCCACGCCGCCGCCCACTTTTCGGCGGAGGAAGAGGTGGTGCGCCAGGTGGCGCCGGAACTGCTGGCCTTCCATCAGGGCGAACACCTGAAGTTTCTTTCGCGGGTGCGCGAATTCACCCTGGCCCTCGACGCCGACGCCCGCCCGCCCATGTTGCCGCTGGAGCTGTTCCACTTCCTGAAGTCGTGGTTCGAGGACCATATCCAGGGCGTGGACATGCAGTACGCCGCGCGCCTGCGCCACGGCGCGGGCGAACAGTCCGGGCGGGGCGGCGCGCCGGAATAGCCCCGCACCGCATCGTTCATCCGGACACAGGGAGGCCCAGTGCTGCTCAAGCTGTATTCATGGAACGTCAACGGCATCCGCGCCCTGAGCGGCAAGCCGGAATGGGACTGGTTCGCCGGGTGCGACGGCCACATCGTGGGCTTGCAGGAAACCAAGGCCGAGCCGGAGCAGGTGGCCGCCGCCCACCGCGACCCGGAGGGCTGGAAGGCATGGTGGCTGGCCTCGCGGATGAAGAAGGGCTACTCCGGGGTCGCCGTGTTCAGCCGCATCGAACCGCTGGCCGTGCATCTGGACATGCCCGACCCCGCATGGCAGGGCGAAGGCCGGTGCATCCACCTGGAATTTCCGGCCTTCCACTACTTCAACATCTACTTTCCCAACGGCGGGCAGGGCGAGGAACGCCTGGACTACAAGCTGGGCTTCTACGACGCCTTCCTGAACCATGCCGAAAGCCTGCGCCGCCACAAGCCCATCGTGGTCTGCGGCGACTTCAACACCGCGCACAAGCCCATCGACCTCGCCCGCCCCAAGGACAACGAGGACGTTTCCGGCTTCCTGCCCGTCGAGCGGGAATGGATGGACCGCTTCGTGGCGGCGGGCTACGTGGACACCTTCCGGCTGGTGCAGGGCGACACGCCCCACGCCTACTCGTGGTGGTCGTACAAGACCCGCGCCCGCGAGCGGAACGTGGGCTGGCGCATCGACTACTTCTTCGTGTCGGAAGAACTGCGCGGCGCGGTGCGCGACGCGTGGATAGACATGCACGTCATGGGGTCCGACCATTGCCCGGTGGGGCTGGCGCTGGACGTGGACATGTAGCGGGCGGGCCGGGACGCAGGGCCGGGCACGGCGCGCGCCGGACCGCACCGGCACATGCCGGTACGCACCGCTCGGGACCGCTCGGGACCGCTCGGGATCGCTCGGAGCCGGGCGGAAAATCAAAGGGCATGCCCGCCATGACGAAGGCGGGCATGCCCTTTTCGCGCGCGCTATTTGCAGGCGGCCGGAACAGCAGCCCCGCCGAGCCCGGCGAGGATGTGGTTCAGGGCTTCGCACAGGTCGGGCGACAGGTGCGCATCGCTGCCCAGCAGCTGCACCACCTCGGTCACCGAGGCGTCGGGCGGAACCGGGATGCCCGATTCGCGGGCCAGCCGGATGAGTTCTTCGCGTATCTCGCGCATGAGGACCCCCCTCAAGGACGATATGGCCGCCGGGACAGGGCCGTACGGCTGGCCGTGGAGCCGCCGACAGGCCGGATGGCGGGTTGGCCGCCGGGTCGGCCCACGGCGGATGCGCCATGGCCGCCTGGCGGCGCCGGGAAATTTCCCCCCTATCCGCAGCGGCCGCGAAATGCAAGCGCATGGGCCGCCGGGCGGGGCGCGCAGGATGGATGCATCCCGTGCCTGAAATCCATCCCGCAGAAGGCCGTCCGGCCCCCTTCCGCCCCGTGCCCGTGCGCCGTGCTTCCATGCCTCGCGCATGATTTGACATGCACGGGCGTGTCGGCCATAGTCCGTCGGACAGGAAAAGGTATGGAATCTGGATGGTTGGGTGTTCAATCCGTGATATTGCACGGGGTTCCCGGCCTGCCGGTGCGCGCCCGCTTCGCCGCGTGTCCGCCTGTCCCGCGCGCCCGGCATCATCTTTTCCATGCTCCGCCGCCGTCATCCTTCTGACCGTCTCGTGTTCCCAAGGAGGCTCAATGGAAACGGACTGCATCGCCCCGGCCCGGCCGCGCTCCCGTGCCGACGGCTGGCTCGACTGGGTGCAGATGGCCACGGGGGCGGCGCTGGCGCTGTTCGCCTGCATGCACATGCTCTTCCTGTCCAGCGTGCTGTTCGGCGCGGGGGCCCTGAACGGGCTTTCGGCCGTCATGGACGCGCTGCACCTGGAAACCGTGGGCGGCGTGTTCATCGCCGTCGTGTTCTGCGTCCACGCCACGGTGGCCGCCCGCAAGATTCCCTTCAAGGCCGCGCAGGCCGTCACCGCCTGGCGCCACGCCCGCCTGCTGCGCCACCCGGAAACCTGGGCCTGGATCGCGCAGGTGGCCACCGCGTTCATCGTGGCCGCCCTGGTCACCATCCACATCTGGACCGGCCTCACCGACCTGCCGGTGCAGGCGCAGAAAAGCGCGGTGCGCGTGCAGTTCGGCGGGTGGTTCTGGGCCTACCTGCTGCTGCTGCCCGCGCTGGCGCTGCACCTGGTCATCGGGGCGTGGCGCGCCGGGGCCAAGTGGGGCCTCGTGACCCGCGAAAACCGCGCCGTCCTCACCCGCAACGGCCTGTACCTGCTGGCCGGGTTCCTGTGCCTGTCGCTGCTCACCCTGCTGCGCTTCCGGCTGCTGCCGCTGGATTAGGAGACCCACGCCAATGCAGATCATCCATACCGATCTTCTGACCATCGGCGCGGGCCTTGCGGGCGAGCGCTGCGCCATAGAGGTGGCGGGCGCGGGCTTTTCCGTGGTCTGTCTTTCGCTGGTGCCCGCGCGGCGCTCGCATTCCGTGGCCGCGCAGGGCGGCATGCAGGCGGCCCTGGGCAACGCCGTCATGGGCGACGGGGACAGCCCCGACGTGCACTTCCTGGACACCGTGAAAGGCTCCGACTGGGGCGCGGACCAGGAAGTGGCCCGCATGTTCGTGGAGGCGGCCCCCATCGAGATGCGCCGCCTGGCCCACTGGGGGGTGCCGTGGAACCGCGTCGTCGCGGGCACGCACACCTACTGGAAGGGCGGCAAGCCCTTCGATGCCACGGAAAAGGCCGAAAACCACGGGCTGATCCACTCGCGCGCCTTCGGCGGCACGGCCAAGTGGCGCACCTGCTACGCCTCCGACGGGGCGGGCCACGCGGTGCTGTACACCATGGACAACCGCGCCGCGCAACTGGGCGTCACCGTGCACGACCGGTCCGAGGCCGTCTCGCTCATCCACGACGGCGAAACCTGCCACGGGGCCATCGTGCGCTGCCTGCGCACGGGCGAACTGCGCGCCTACCTGGCGCGGGCCACGCTGATCGCCTCCGGCGGGTACGGGCGCATCTACCGCGCCTCCACCAACGCCATCATCTGCGAGGGAACGGGCCTGTCGCTGGCGCTGGACACCGGCGTGGCGAAACTGGGCAACATGGAGGCCGTGCAGTTTCACCCCACGGGCACCGTGCCCACCGACATCCTGGTCACCGAAGGCTGCCGGGGCGACGGCGGCACCCTGCTGGACCGCGACGAATACCGCTTCATGCCCGACTACGAGCCGGACAAGGCGGAACTGGCCTCGCGCGACGTGGTCTCGCGCCGCATGATCGAGCACATGCGCACCGGCAAGGGCGTGCAGAGCCCCTACGGTGAACACCTGTGGCTGGACATCCGGCACCTGGGCGAAAAGCACATCCGCACCAAGCTGCGCGAGGTGGACGAGATCTGCCAGAACTTCCTGGGCATCGACCCGCTGCACCAGCTCATCCCCGTGCGGCCCACCCAGCACTATTCCATGGGCGGGGTGCGCACCGACAAGACCGGCGCGGCCTACGGCCTGAAGGGGCTGTTCAGCGCGGGCGAATCGGCCTGCTGGGACCTGCACGGCTTCAACCGGCTGGGCGGCAACTCGCTGGCGGAAACCGTGGTGGCGGGCGGCATCGTGGGCCGCAACATCGCGGAATTCCTGCAAGGGTACGACACCTCCTTCTCCACCGCGCATGTGCGCGAGGCGGCGGCGCGGGACGAGGCGCGCATCGGGCGCATCGTCTCCGGGGCCGACGGCAAGGAGAGCGTCTACGCCGTGCGCGAGGCCATGTACGACATCCTGGAGCGGGCGGCCTACGTGTTCCGCAACGGCGCGGACCTGGCCTGGGGCGTGCAGGCCCTGCAAGAGGTGCACGAGCGGGCGCAACGCGTCGGCCTTGCCTCCGACGGGGTGGGCGCCAACGCGGAACTGGCGCTGGCCATCCGCCTGCCGGGCATGGTGCGGCTGGCGCTGTGCGTGTGCCACGGCGCGCTGATGCGCACCGAAAGCCGGGGCTCGCACACCCGCGAGGACTTCCCGGAGCGCAACGACCGCGACTGGCTGAACCGCACGCTGGCCTCGTGGCGGCCGGGGGCCGACCTGCCGCACCTGGATTACGAACCGGCCACCACCCATGTCGAACTGCCCCCCGGTGACCGCGGGTATGGCGGCGGCAAGATCATTCCGGCAGCTTCCTGAGGGGGACCACGCACATGCAACGCTCGCTGACCTTCAACATCTTCCGCCACAACCCGCAGGACCCGGCGTCCGTGCCGCGCATGGACACCTTCCGCCTGGACGAGACGGACAGCATGACGCTGTTCATCGCCCTGCACCGCCTGCGCGAGGAACAGGACCCCTCGCTGAAGTTCGACTTCTGCTGCCGCGCCGGGGTGTGCGGCTCGTGCGCCATGGTCATCAACGGGCGGCCCGGACTCGCCTGCCACACCAAGACGCGCGACCTGCCCGCCGCCATCACCCTGCTGCCCCTGCCGGTGTTCAGGCTGGTGGGCGACCTTGCGGTGGATACGGGCACGTGGTTCCGGGCCATGTACCAGCGCACCGAATCGTGGATTCACACCCGCGCGGAATTCGACCCTGCCGCGCAGGAAGCGCGCATGGAAAACGAGGTGGCCAACGCCATCTACGAACTGGACCGGTGCATCGAATGCGGCTGCTGCGTGGCCGCCTGCGGCACGGCCAACCTGCGGCCCGACTTCCTGGCCCCGGCGGGGTTCATCCGCGTGGCGCGCTTTGCCGCCGACCCGCGCGACCAGCGCACCGACGCGGACTTCTACGAGATCATCGGCTCGGACGAGGGCATCTTCGGCTGCATGGGCCTGCTGGCCTGCGAGGATGTCTGTCCCAAGCACCTGCCGTTGCAGAACCAGCTGGGCTACCTGCGCCGCAAGATGGGGCTGACCGTGCTGAAGCGGCTGCTGCCGTTCGGGAGGTAGCGGGGCAGGGGCGGGGGCAGTTCCGCACCCGTTTCGCCGGGCCGTTCCGCATGCGGGGCGGCCCGGTTTGCCTTGCGGCGTCGGCCGTCTTTGTGCGCCGGACGGCGTTGCGAGGCGAACGGCTTGCGCTGTTGTGCGGTTGCGGTGCTGCGTTGCGGACGGCCGGTCCGGACGGGCTCCCGGCTGTTGCCGTAGGCCCGCGCCGCTTGCTAGGGTGGCGTCGCGGTTGCGGAACCGGCCGCCCCGATTGCGTTTGCGTACCCGGACAAAGGAGCCAGACATGCGCCGCATACCGGCGACACGAGTGGTGGAGGAAGTGGCGCGCCTGTGCGTGGAGTGCAATCGCTACCTGCCCAAGGACGTGCGGTGGGCCTTCAGCCGCGCGCAGGCGGAAGAGGACAGCGACGTCGCCAGGGAGATTTTCCGGCAACTGCTGGAAAACGCCGACCTTGCGGCCACCACCGGCCTGCCGCTGTGCCAGGACACGGGGCTGGCCGTCTTTTTCGTGGAACTGGGCGAGGACTGTCGCGTGGACGGCATGACCCTGCGCGAGGCCATCACCGAGGGCGTGCGCATCGGCTACGCCGAAGGCTACCTGCGCAAGTCCGCCTGCGACCCCATGACCCGTAGGAACACGGGCGACAACACCCCGGCGGTCATCCACATGGACCTGGTGCCCGGCGACAGGCTGCGCATCGCCTTCATGGCCAAGGGCGGCGGCAGCGAGAACATGTCGCGCGTGACCATGCTGGCCCCCGCGCAGGGGTGGCAGGGCATCAAGGATTTCGTGGTGCAGCGCGTGCGCGAGGCGGGGCCAAACCCCTGCCCGCCGACCATCATCGGCGTGGGCGTGGGCGGCACCTTCGACTACGCGCCCATCCTTGCCAAGAAGGCGCTGCTGCGCCCGCTGACGGACATCCATCCCGACCCGGACATGGCCGCCAAGGAAGCGGAACTGCTGGCCGCCATCAACGCGCTGGGCATCGGTCCCATGGGGCTTGGCGGCAAGACCACCTGCCTCGGCGTGAAGCTGGCCTTTGCCCCGTGCCATCTGGCCAGCCTGCCGCTGGCCGTGAACGTGCAGTGCCATTCGGCCCGGCACGGGGAGATCGAACTGTAGGCCGGGCAAACGGTACGATAGTTGGCGGGCGCTTTCCGGCAAGCGGCCGGTAAGCTGCGCAACCGTTGCGGACGCGTTGTTGCCGATTTCCCCGGCGTGGCGGTTGCACCGGCAACGGGTGCGGATGCCCGCGAACCGTTGTCCGACAATTGTTGCGGGCCTGCCGATGCCCGCCGCCCTCAAGAGCCCCATTGCGGTCCCGCTCCGGGACATGTACGGAAATACAAGGAATCAGACATGGCCACCCACCACCTGACCACCCCTCTGACCGACGAGGCCGTGGCGCAACTGCGCAGCGGCGACGTGGTCTTTCTGTCCGGCACCATCTACACCGCGCGCGACGCGGCCCACCGCCGCCTGGCCGAGGCGCTGGACCGGGGCGAAGACCTGCCCTTCGACCTGCGCGGCGCGGTGATCTACTACGTGGGTCCCAGCCCGGCCCCGCCCGGCCGTCCCATCGGCTCCGCCGGTCCCACCACCAGCTACCGCATGGACAGCTACGCCCCGCGCCTGCACGCGCTGGGCCTGAAGGCCACCATCGGCAAAGGATGCCGCAACACCGAAGTGCGCGACGCCCTGAAACAGCACACCGCCGTCTACCTTGGCGGCACCGGCGGCGCGGGCGCGCTGCTCTCGCAGTGCATCACTGCCGCCGCCGTCATCGCCTACGACGACCTTGGCCCCGAGGCCATCCGTGAACTTACCGTGAAGGACTTCCCCCTGCTGGTCATCAACGACTGCGTGGGCGGGGAGTTGTATGTGCAGGTAGACTGACCGGCAGGCTGCCGGAGACCCATGGGGGTTCAGCGCATGACGAACATATGCGGTGCGTATATCCCGGCCCCCGCCGACGGCGTGGCCCCCGACAACTACCACGCTACGTCCATCTATCCGGAGTTCGTGCAGGTGGAGCCGGGGCGCTGGGTGCTGCTTGCGGAATCGCGCATGGACTGCGTCATCCGCAAGAACCCGGACGGGACGCTGGAGGTGGTGGAGTTCCGGCGGCTGCAAAAGGGCGATCTGGTGGCGGTGGGCCGTGGCGAAAACGGCGAGGACGGCATCTACGTGCACGCCGGGCCGCTGGACCAGCTGCCGGACTTTCTGGCCGGATGGACTCCGGCCAACGTGCCCGCAGAGGTGGCTTCCGTGTCCGGCGCATCCGCATCCGGCGCAACGCCGCGAGCCTCCGTCGGTCCTGCTCCCGAAGCCGCCGCCGCCCCCCATTCCGACAAGTTCGCCTTCCGCACTGGCGTCAGTCGCGAGACGTCCTTTTCGCTCGATTACGACACCCTGTACGACGTGTTGCGCCACGACAAGGACCACGGCCACATCGTGTGGGTGGCCGGACCCGCCGTGGTGTTCGACGCGGACGCCCGCCGCGCCTTCGCGGGGCTGATCGACGCGGGCTACGTGCACGCCCTGCTGGCGGGCAACGCCCTTGCCACGCACGACCTGGAGGCGGCCCTGTTCGGCACCGCGCTGGGGCAGGGGCTGTACGACAAGCGGCAGGCCCCGCGCGGGCACTACCACCATCTCGACGCCCTCAACGCCATCCGTGGCTGCGGGTCCATCCGCGCCGCCGTGGACGCGGGGCTGGTGCGCGACGGGGTGATGCACGCGCTGGAAACCCGCTCCGTGCCCTACGTGCTGGCCGGGTCCATCCGCGACGACGGCCCCCTGCCGGAAGTCATCGCCGACGTGTACGCCGCGCAGGACGCCATGCGCGCCCACGTGCGCCGCGCCACCACCGTTGTGGCGCTGGCCACGGCGCTGCACACCATCGCCACCGGCAACATGACCCCCTCGTATCAGGCCGGGCTGGGGGGCGTCCTGCGCCCGGTGCATTTCTTCATCGCGGACATTTCGGAATTCGCGGCGGGCAAGCTGGCCGACCGGGGCTCGCTGACCTCGCGCTCCATCCTCACCAACGTGCAGGACTTCGTGGTCAACGTGCACCGGGCGCTTACCGGTGCGTGCCGCACGGAATAGCCCGGCGTACCGGCAGGCCTCGGGGGCTCCCTGCACGCGGAGCCCGCGAGAATCCGCCCTGTCCATATGTAATGAAATCCCATGGATATGCACTCTGGTGCAATGCAATGTGGGCCCGTGCCGTAAACTCTTCATGTGCTGCGCCGATAGGTGGACTGAAGGTCGCGCATCCGCGCGGAAGGAGGCCCCATGGTCGAAGCACCGGACGGAACCCAGGTCGGTATCGCCTACACCACCCTGCAAGTGCAGGCGGGCACGGAACGCACGGGCACGCTGCGCACCGCGTCCACCGGGGACGGGGAGGGCGGCGGCGACACCGTGACCATCTCGGACGAAGGGCGGCGGAAGGCGGAGGGGATGAAGTCCAGCGGCGCGGGCGGCACGCAGTCCACCGAGAAATCGGACTCGGACGACAAGCTGGCCTCGCTCAAGGAGCAGATCCAGAAGTTGCAGGAACAGATCAGGGCAAAGCAGCAGGAGCTTTCCGATATCCAGCAGGATGGCGGCATGGACGCCGAACAGAAGCAGCAGCAGGTGGCGCTGAAGATGTCGGAAATCACCATGCTCCAGAGCCAGTTGATGGAACTGACCAAGCAGAAGGCGGAACTCGAGAACGGCGGTTCCGGTTCCTCTGGCGGCGCCGCCGGGGTGAGCATCAGCGTCTAGCGCGCGGCGGGCACCGGGGGCGGGGCGCAGGCCGTCCGTCTTCATCCTGCCAGCCGTTAGGCTCCGCGCGCACGCGCAACGCACAAGGGAGGCCCCATGGGGCCTCCCTTGTCGTTTGTCGTTCTGTCGTCGTTTCCGTCGTCGTTTCCGTCGCCGTTTCCGGCGGCGCGGAACCCGTCCGCACTCCACCTAGGGGCTGTTTCTAACTTAGGGTTTTCGTTCGTTGGCAAGGAAAACAAGCCTGCCATGAGGGAGTATACTCTTATCGTATTCGACCGACATGGCAGGCGAAGTTTGACGACGCCAACGGGCGAAAGGACAATTTAGAAACAGCCCCTAGTAGGCGTGCTCGTCTTCCAGATCCTCGTCGGTGATCTTGTGGGTGAACACGGAGTACACCCATCCCTGGTACGCCAGCACGAGGGGCACGAAGATCACCACCACGGTGAGCATGATCTTCAGCGTCAGCGGGCTGGACGCTCCGTTGGCGATGGTGACGCTGAAGGCCGGGTCCATGCTCGACGGCAGCAGCGCTGGGTACATGCCGAACACCCCGAAGAAGGTCACGCAGACGATGAACACCGCGTTGCACACCCAGGCCATGCCTACCGAGTTGGAGGCGATGAAGAACCGGGATGTCAGCAGCGAGGCCACGGCCAGGATGGGGAACACCAGCAGCGGCGGCACCCTCAGGTAGTTGCCGTACAGGTTGGTGTACACGGCGGTGGCCGCCAGGAAGGCCAGCGCGGCGCACAGCAGCAGCGGCCAGATGCCGCGCGCCAGGGCCACGGCCCGGTCGTGCAGTTCGCCGGTGGACTTGATGCCCATCCACAGCGCGCCATGCAGGGCGAACATCAGCACGAAGAACACGCCGCCCAGCAGGCCGTAGAGGTTCAGCAGCTTCAGCAGGTTGCCGTGGTACACGCCGTCGCCGTCGACGGGAATGCCCATGAACAGGTTGGCGAAGGCCACGCCGAACAGCAGCGCGGGCAGGAAGTTGCCCAGGAACTGGAACGCGTCCCACACCTTGCGCCAGCCGGGGCTGTCGATCTTGTTGCGGAACTCGAAGGACACCGCGCGGAAGATCAGCGCGAAGAGCAGGATCAGCAGCGGCGCGTACAGCGCGCTGAACATCACTGCGTACGCCTTGGGGAACGCGGCGAAGGTCACGCCGCCCGCGGTGATCAGCCACACCTCGTTGCCGTCCCAGAACGGACCGGCGGCGTTGTAGATGGTGCGGCGCTCGGCCTCGGTGCGCGCGGCGAAGGGCAGCAGGGTGCCCATGCCGAAGTCGAAGCCGTCAAGGACGAAGTATATGGCCCACAACAGGCCCCACAGGACGAACCAGATTGTCTCCAACATGTTTCCGATCCTCTCGGTTAGCGGTTCATGCGGCCATGCGGCACGTCGTGCGGGCTAGGCGGCGGGGCCTTTGCGTGCGTACTTGCGAAGCAGGTAGATGTCGAGCACGCCCAGCAGCGTGTACACCGCCCCGAACGCCAGCAGCGAGACGGCAACCGACGAGGCGGGCACCGGCGACACCGCGTCGGTGGTGCGCATCATGCCGTAGACGATCCACGGCTGGCGGCCGATTTCGGCCACGGCCCACCCGGCCATGATGGCGATGTACGGCAGGGGGATGGCCCACGGCAGCGCTTTCAGCAGCCACGGCTTGTCCTGCAACCGGTTGCGGAACAGGAAGGCGGCCCCCGCCAGCAGCGGGAACAGCGTGCCAAGGCCCACCATCAGGCGGAAGTTCAGGAAGGTCAGCAGCACGGGCGGGCGGTCTTCCTTGGGGAAGTCCTTCAGGCCCTTCACTTCGGCAGAGGGATCGTTGAAGGCCAGCAGGCTGAGCACGCCGGGAATGCCGAAGACCTGGATGGCGTTGCCTTCCGCGCTTTCGTCGGGCACGGCCAGCAGGTACATGGGCGCGGACTTCTGGGTTTCCCAGTGCGATTCCATGGCCGCCAGCTTGGCCGGTTGCAGCTTCGCCACGGTGTTGCCGTGGTTGTGGCCCTGCACCGCCACCAGGATGGCCAGCACCAGGGTGAACCCGGCCGCCAGCTTGAACGAGCGGTTGAAGAAGTCCTCTTCGTTGCGGCGCAGCAGGTGCCAGGCCGAGATGCCCAGCACGAAGAAGCCCGCCAGCATCCACGCGGCGAACAGGTTGTGGAAGAACTGGCCCCATGCGTAGGGGTTGCTGAGCACGGTGAGGAAATTGTCCAGTTCCGCGCGGTTGTTGCGGATCACGTAGCCCACGGGGTTCTGCATCCAGCCGTTGGCCAGGATGATCCACAGGCCGGAAAGGTTGGAGGCGAAGGCCACGGCCCAGATGGCGAACAGGTGCATCTTCTTGGACACGCGCTCCCAGCCGAACACCCACACGGCCAGGAAGGTGGATTCCAGGAAGAAGGCCAGGGTGGCCTCTATGGCCAGCAGCGAACCGAAGATGTCGCCCACGTATTCCGAGTAACGCGACCAGTTGGTGCCGAACTGGAATTCCAGGGTGATGCCCGTGACCACGCCCAGGGTGAAGTTGATCAGGAACAGCTTGCCCCAGAACTTGGCCATGCGTTTGTAGGTTTCGTTGCCAGTGCGGTAGTAGATGGTCTGCATGACCGCGATGAGCACCGAAAGGCCCAGTGTCAGCGGCACGAAGATGAAATGGAAGAAGACGGCCACCGCGAACTGCAGCCGTGACAGCATGACGACATCCATGCTTTCCCCCTTCGCGGGTCCTGCGGTGTGGCCGCCCGGAAGCCCGGCAAGGTTAAACGGTGAAACTGGCGCGCCGCCCGGTCTGCGTCCGCCGAACGCAGGGCAGCGTGAGTGCATCAAGCGATAATGGTTGCTACTACCACTTCTCCGCCAATATGCAAACATGGTGGAAGAATTTTTACATGCGCTGACGGAGGGACTGTGCGCAATCTAGCATGGTTGCGAAGAAACTGTCAGCAAAAAATGCATGGCGGCGACAAGTTGGCGGCGTGGGCCGGTTTGCGGGCGGCGGCGTCGCCAACGAGCGGCATCGCACTGCCCGGGAAACCGGCAACGCACAACGGGCGCTGGCCATCTGGCCGGCGCCCGTTCGCGTTGGCTGGGGGAACCCGGAACATCCGGGATGTACGTCTACGGCTTGCCGAAGCCGTACTTGTCGAGCACGGCCATGCCTTCGGGACCGGTCACGAACTTGATGAACGCGGCCGCGGTGGCCTTGTCCTTGGAGCCGGACAGGACGGCGATGGGATAGGTGATGGGGGCGTGGCCCTTGACGGTGGCCACCACCTTCACCTTGTCGCCCGCGATCTTGGCGTCGGTCATGTACACGAAGCCCGCTTCGGCCTCGCCGCGCGACACGTAGTCCAGGGCCTGGCGCACGCTTTCGGCCAGCACGGCCTTGCCGGAAATGGCGTCCCACGACCCGGCGGCGGTCAGCGCGGCCTTGGTGTAGCGGCCCACGGGCACGGAGTCGGGGTTGCCCACGGCGATGCGGTGCACGTCGGCCTTCTTCAGGTCGTCCACGGACGCGATGGCCAGCTTGGAGTCGGAGGGCACGATGAGCACCAGGCTGTTGGACACGAAGTCGACGCGGGTGGCCACGTCGATGAGCTTGCTTTCCACGGCCTTGTCCATGGTGACCTGGTCGGCGGAGGCGAACACGTCAACCGGCGCGCCTTCCTGCATCTGTTTCAGCAGCGGGCCGGAGGCGGCGAAGTTGGTCTGCACCTTGCTGTCGGGGTTGGCCTTTTCGAACATGCCCTTGATGTCGGTGAAGGCGTTGGTCAGGCTGGCGGCGGCGGACACGGTGATTTCGCCGGCCTGGGCGGCGAGGGGGGCGCACACCAGCGCCATGAGGGCCAGTGCGGCAAGAACGCTGCGGCCGGTGCGGAACGGACGGAAACCGGAAATCATGAGGCGCCTCCTGTCTGAGGTTGAATGGTGTCTGCGGGGACGAAACGGTCATCGGCCCTGCACTGCACGGCGTTGTCCGCCACGGTGGCGAACCAGCCCGTCCTGTCGGCGTCCCAGACGTCGAAGGCGGGGACGTACGGCTTGATGTCCAGCACCGGGGTGCCGTCCAGCATGTCCACGTTCTCCACGTGCAGCCGGTTGCCGGTGACGCCGGTGAGCCGCAGGACGGAAATGCCGATGGGGTTGGGCCTGCGCGGCGAGCGGGTGGCGAAGATGCCGTGCTCGTCGTTGTCCAGGAAGGGCTTCACGCGCAGGGTGAAGCCCTTGCATTGGTGCAGGTGGTAGATGACCAGCAGGTGCGAGAAGCCTTCGATGTCGGCGAGGCCGTCGGCGTATTCGGGCAGCACGTCGATGCTGCCCGCCACGCCCCGCGCGCCCACGGGCTGGATGGGCATGCCGCGCACGTCGGTGAACGGGGTGCGCATGTGGGCCACCGGAGCGTAGGAAATGCACGGGGCTTCCGGGTTGTCTGCCAGATGCGGGGCGGGACGGGGGGCGGCGTGCGCGGCGGCGGGGCCGCGCAGCAGGCGCAGCGCCACGGCCGTGGCCAGCAGGGCCACCCCGGCCTCCGGTTCCGGCCACAGCAGGGGCACGCCCAGCCCGGCCAGCATCAGGGCCAGCGGGCCGCCGCACAGTTCGCGCAGGCGCAGGCGCGCGGCCGTGTCCCGTCCCGTTGCCAGGCCCAGTTCGCCGTCGTGGACGTTGCCGCGCGGCGCAAGCCCCGTTTCGAAGGCCAGCAGCAGGGCCAAGGCCGCCAGAGCGGCCAGCGCCACGACGGAGAGCACGGCGGGAAGGGCGGAAGAGAGGAGCATGGGCAGCATGTCCACGGCGCAGGGGAACGGAAGGGGCGGAATCGCCCGGAATGACCACGGGACCGGAGGGCTGCCGGTTGGGCGTTCCGGGGGGAGAAAGGCGGCACGGGGGTGCCGGCCCGGTGCGCATTCCGGGCCGGACCTCGTCGGGGCACCGGCGCGGCAGGCACGTGCGACCGGAGCTCCTTCCATATTCCGGGTAGCCGTTGCCCGGACGGTGCGCAACACGGTCACCTGGGTTGGTATTTTCGTGACTGTATTTCCTTTCCGGCGAAAACCGACCACAACTTCCGGCAGGGTGGCGGCGGCAACGACACTGCGGAGGCAGATCGACCATGCATGCTCCTTTGGCCGGTATCGTCGGCGCACTGGACGAGACACAACTGGAACTGATGCGGGCCTGCATCGAGCGGGAACTGGAGGCGCGCCTGCAAGGCGGCCCGTCTGGCCCGTCTGGCCCGTCTGGAATGTCTGGCGGCTCTCATGCGGGCGCGGATGGCCTTGGCGCGGAAACGCTGCATTCCATCGTCACCGCATTGTCCGGCGCGCCGGGCACGGGTGGCGGCGCCGCCTGCCCGCGCGGGGCCGCCCGGCGCGGGGGCGAAGCGCCGTATCCCCCGCCCGCGCCGCAGGGCGCAAAGGACGTTCCCTGCCCGGCCCAGAGCTTCGAGGTGCCGGAAGGGGTCAAGCACCTTACCTCCGAACAGCTCGACGAACTGACGGCCACCTTCCACGCCTGGTTCGGCGCGGCCGCCACGCCGGTGCAGCGCCGTTCGCGCGGGCGGCTGTGGGTGGCCTTCCTGATGATGCGCCACGGCGCACTGCGCCTTGGCGAGGCGCTGGCCCTGGACGACACCGCCGACCTCGACCCGGTGCGCCAGCTGGCCATCGTGCGCGGCCACGGCGGGCGCGAAATCCAGCTGCCGGGGCCGGTCATGCGCGAGGTGCAGCGGGTGCTGGACGATCCCATGATGTTCGGCCTGCGCGGGCGCGTCTTCCGCATGGACCAGGGCTACGTGCGCCGCAAGTTCTACGAGCGCGCGGCGGAATGCTCCATCCCCAAGGAATACCTGAACCCGCGCGTCATCCGGCATTCGCGGGCCGTGGAACTGTTGCGCGGCGGCGTGCCGCTGAAGATCGTGCAGGGCATCCTGGGCCACCAGAGCATGAACCAGACGGCCAACTACCTGCGCTTTTCAGATGATGACGTACGGCGTATCGTGCATCATTACCTGAACAAGGAGACCAGGATGAAGACCAGCGCGCGCAACGCGTTCACCGGCAGGGTGACGTCCGTCGTCAAGGACGGGCTGCTCGTGGAGGTGGAACTGACCACCAACAGCGGCCTGAAGGTGGTTTCGGTGATCACCGAGGAAAGCGCCCAGAACCTTGGCGTGAACACCGGCAAGGTGATGACCGCCACGGTGAAGGCCCCGTGGGTGATTCTGGCCCGCGAGGAAAACCGGCTGAAGACCAGCGCCCGCAACCGCTACGCGGGCAAGGTGGCGCGGGTGAACCTTTCCGAAATCGCCGCCGAGGTGGTGGTGGACCTGCCCGAGGGCACCACCGTGTGCGCCCTGCTGACCGTGGAAAGCGTGAAGGCGCTGGACCTGGAGCCGGGCACCGACATTCTGGTGATGTTCAAGGCATTTTCGGTGATCCTGAACGTGGAGTAGCGCGACGCATGCCGTATCCGGGGGCGCAACGCCGCCCGCCTGCGGAAAGCGCCGCCGTCCTTGTGGGGATGGCGGCGCTTTCACATGGAGGGGCGGACGGGCGGACGGTGATCCGAAGGCCCGCAGGGAACCGGGCGCGCGAGGCAAACGCGCCCGAGGGGAAAGACTGGTGGCAACCGCTCGTACGCACTGCGCTATCCCATCAACGTCATCAGCAGCCCTAGCGCCGGTTTTCCTTCCGCGCGCAGTTCGCGGAAGTTCAGGCGGTGGCGGATGCGGCCGTCCTCGTACAGCACCAGGGTATCGGCAAAGGCGTCCACGTCGTCCGGGTCGTGGGTGATGATGATGGCCGGAATGTCGAAGTGAGCGAACAGCCGGGTGAATTCCTTGCGCATGCGCACCCGCAGCAGCGGGTCCAGGGCGGAGAACGGCTCGTCCAGCAGCAACGCGCGCGGGTTCGTCGCCAGGGCGCGGGCCAGCGCGGTGCGCTGGCGCTGCCCGCCGGAAATGTTGCCCGGCAGGTTTTGCGCCACGTGGTCTATCTCGAACAGTTCCAGCAGTTCGTCCACGCGCTGTTTGCCGCTCGCGCCGCCGGTCATGGCCCTGTCTTCATTCCCGGCCACGGAAGCCCGCCGCCCGGCCCCCAGGCCGAACTCCACGTTCTTGCGCACCGAAAGATGCGGGAACAGGGCGTAGTCCTGGAACACGTAGCCGATGCCCCGGTCGCGCGCGGGAATGTCGATGCCCGCCGCCGTGTCCAGCAGGGTGGCCCCGTTGATGACGATGCGCCCCTCGCGCGGGCGCATCAGCCCGGCGATGGCTTGCAGGGTCAGGGTCTTGCCCGAGCCGGAATGGCCGAACAGCACCAGGGTGCGGTCTTCGGTGGCGAAGGACACGTCGATCTTGAAGCCCTTGCCCTTGGCCCCACGGGCCGGGGGCAGGCGATGGGTGATGGCGACGTCGATCATCACGCCCCCCTGCCGAAGGAAAGACCGCCGGTGGCCAGCTTGTCCGCCAGTATCAGCACGCCCATGCACAACAGCGATGTGACGATGACCAGCGCCAGCGCCTGCGCGTCGTCCCCGGCCTGGAAGGCGGAATAGATGGCCAGCGACAGGGTCTGGGTGCGGCCGGGCAGGTTGCCCGCGATCATCAGCGTGGCCCCGAACTCGCCCATGCCGCGCGCGAAGGCCAGCATGACCCCGGCCAGGATGCCGCGCCACGCGAGAGGCAGCGAGACGCGCAGGAACACCTTCCATTCCGACGCGCCCAGGGTGCGGGCCGCGTTTTCGAGGTTGTGGTCCACGGCTTCCAGCGCGGCGCGGGCGGACTTGTAGATGAGCGGAAAGACCACCACCGTGGCCGCCACCACCGCACCCTCCCACGAGAACATCAGGTTGATGCCGAATTCGGCCAGCCACGGCCCCAGCAGGCCGCGCCGCCCCACCAGCAGGATGAGGTAGTAGCCGATGACCGTGGGCGGCAGCACCAGCGGCAGGGCGCACAGGGCGTCCACCCAGGTGCGGCCGGGAAAGGGGCGGCGGGCGATGCACCACGCCGTCAGGATTCCGAGCACCGAGGACACCACCGTGGCGATGCCCGCCACCTTCAGCGTGAGCAGGATGACGGAAACCCTCAGCGTGTCCGCCGCGAACAGGGGGGACTGTGGGAACAGGGCGGAAAGGAAATCCATGGCCCGACTGTGGCGAAAAGGCCGGGGTGGGGCAACAGAGGCACGAAAAGTTCCGTCTTGGTGACCGTGGCACGGGGTACTGACACGGCACCTTCCCGATGGGCTTCACGGGGCGTGACCCGCCGGGCTGGGCGAACGGAAAAGGGGAAGGGTCCGCGACCCTTCCCCCAGAGTGTTGACAACGTCTGATTTTGGACGCCTCCGGCGGCCAAGGACGGCAGCCGTTATGCGAGTCTTCGAGCATTACGGATGGCGATCGCAGAGCGGCTGTCGCCCCTTGGAACCCCGTGTTTTGTATTCTCGTACTGCGCGGAGAATACAAATAAAAGTTTTTGGGGGAGGGGGTCCGGGGGAGGAGACCCTTTTCCAAAAGGGTCCCTCCCCCGGAAGAATTTGGGTTTGTCAGCAGTCTGCGGGAATCCCGTGTGTTCTATTCCCGTGGGCGTTGCAGGCAAACGGCCGGCGCGCCGCCTACCCGCCGCACTTGGCGGTCAGCGCCGCAGCCACGGCCTTGCCCAGCTCGAAGCACTTCTCGTAGGTGTCGTGGGTGGGCACGTGCTTTACCTTCACCGGGTCGGCGGGCAGTTCCATGCCCATGGATTCCAGCCATTCACCGATGACCTTCACCGATTCGCCGGACCAGCCGAACGAGCCGAACGCCGCGCCGATGCGGTTCAGCGGACGCAGGCCCTTCATGTAGGTGAGCATCTTGGCCACTTCGGGCAGGATGCCGTTGTTGTGGGTGGGCGAACCCACGATCACCGCGCCGCAGTCGGCCACTTCGGTCATCACCGCGCTGTGGTGGTTGGCCTTCAGCCACATGATGCGGGTGGGCACGCCGCCCGCCTCCAGCCCGTCGGCGATGGCCTGGGCCATCTTTTCGGTGGAGTGCCACATGGTGTCGAACACGATGACGGCGCGCTTCTGCGGCTTCTGCTCGGCAAAGCGGCGGTACGTGTCGAAGGCGAACTGCACCTCGTCGTACCCGCGGAAGATCAGCCCGTGGTCCGGGGCCAGCATGTCGATGTCCAGCTTCAACCCGGCGATGGCGTCCAGCGTCTTCAGCACGATGGGCGAGAAGGGCAGCACGATGTTGTGGTAGTACTCCTTCATGGCGTGCAGCAGCGCGGAGCGGTCTATCTCGTCGGCGTAGCGTTCCGTGCTGGCGATGTTCTGGCCGAAGGCGTCGTTGCAGATCAGCAGCTTGTCCTGGGGAATGTACGACACCATGCTGTCGGGCCAGTGCAGCATGCGCGTTTCCACGAAGGTCACGGTGCGCTTGCCGAGGCTGATGGAGTCGCCCGTCTTCACCACCTGCACGGGCCAGCCGGTGATGTCGAAGTGGGCTTCCATGGCCTTCAGGCCCATGGGCGAGCAGAAGATCTTCTCGGGCTTGCAGCGGGCCACCATGTCCGCCAGGGCTCCGGCGTGGTCGGGCTCCAGGTGGTTGCAGACGATGTAGTCGATCTTCTCCGGCTCCACCACCTGGGACAGGCGGCAGAGCATGGTGGGCAGGAATTCGTGCTTCACCGTGTCGAACAGGGTGACCTTTTCGTCCATCACCACGTAGGCGTTGTACGTGGTACCCTGCGGCGACAGCGAATAGCCGTGGAAGTCGCGGCTGTTGTGGTCGACGACGCCGACCCAGTGGATGTCCTTCTTTATTTCCAGGGCGTGCATGTTCTACCTCGCGATGCGGGTGCGTGGGTGTGCGCGGGGGGCGCGGCATGCCGGCGAGCATGCGCAAGAGGGCTGTCCAAAGGAGTAAGTAAATTCCGTGGGTGGGGCAAGGGGGCGGCGCATGGCGTGCGGCGCGGATCGCCCGGATCGCCCGGACCGCGCGGACGGAAAGGGGAGGCGCACCGCCCTGTGGCGGCGCGGCCTCCCCCGGTGGCCGTGAGTTGAAACTCCCCTAGGCGGGTTCGAATTCAGACTTGGGCGCGCCGCAGATGGGGCACACCCAGTCGGCGGGCACGTCTTCGAAGGCGGTGCCGGGCTTCACGCCGTTGTCGGGGTCGCCTTCGGCGGGATCGTACTCGTAGCCGCAGACGGTGCAGACGTACTTCTTCATGATTCGGTCCTCGTTGTCGGGTGGTTGCATGGCGGCCTGGCGCCGCCGGTTGGGGCAGGGGCGGTCGCCCGCCGGGCACGGGACGTCCGGGGCGGGGTTACGCCTTCCAGTGCCCGTGCAGGTTGCAGTATTCGCGGGCGGTCACTTCGGTGGCCTGGATACAGAATTCGGCCTCGGGGGCGTCGCCGGGCTTCAGGAACCTGGTGTAGCTGCGGCCGTCGGCGATGAGTTCGATCCACTCGATCCAGTGGGTTTCCTCCATGGGGTGGGCCACGGAGCCGACCTTCACCTTGTAGCCGGTGGCGGTCTTTTCGATGACCGGCACGTGCTTTTCCTTGGCCCCGTCGCTGGTGCCTTCCTTCATGAACTTCATGGGTTCGCCGCAGCAGACCAGTTCGCTGCCGCCGCCGTGCAGGACTTCGACGATGTTGCCACAGTGAACGCATTTGTAGACTTCGAGCATGTTCGGCACGGGATGCCTCCTTGAAGGACCTTTTGGGCCTGTAGCGGCCGTGTGATGTTCGTGCGGCGGGCGTCCGCGCCGGTGGCGGGGGCGGGCCGGGGTGTCTCGTTGCTTCCGCGCGTCCCCCGTTCCGGGAGGTTCCGGGCGTTCCGGGCCGTCCCGGAGGGTTCCGGCGGTCGCCCGCGCGGCGTGCCGCTCCGGGCGTGCCGGACGGGCCGGGCCGTTCGGGGGCGGAGGGAACATGCGGTACTGCCACCTATACATCAGGTCGGTGGACTGTTCAATCATTCTCCGCGAACCGGCGGAAAGATTGCGCGAAATTCCGGGGGCGCCCTCCCCCCGGCGGCAGGGTCCTACTGGCGGAAGCGCTCCACCAGCTGCCCCAGCCGTTGGGCCATGCCGGACACCTCGTGGATGGACGCCTCGGCCGTGCGGATGCGGTCGGCGATGTCGCGCGACAGGTCGTTGATGCGCGTGACGTTGCGGTTGATCTCGTCGCTGGTGGCGGACTGCTGCTCCGACGCCGTGGCGATGTTGCGCACCATGTCGGCGATGTTCACGGCGCGCCGCACGATGCGCCCCAGCGCCTCGCCGGTGCCCTCGGCCTTGTCCGCCGTGGTCTCCACCTGGCCGCGCGTGCGGGTCATCTCGCCCACGGCCTGGGCCGTGCCCGTCTGGATGTCCGCGATGGCGCGTTCCACCTCCTTGGTGGCGGTCATGGTCTTTTCGGCCAGCTTGCGCACCTCGTCGGCGACGACGGCGAAGCCGCGCCCGGCGTCACCGGCACGGGCAGCCTCGATGGCGGCGTTCAGCGCCAGCAGGTTGGTCTGGTCGGCGATTTCGTTGATCACGTCGATGACCCGGCCGATGTTGTCGGCCCGCGCCGCCAGGTCGTTGAGCGACGCGGCAAGCCCGGCGGCCCGTTCGGCCACCTGGCGGGTCTCGGACACGGTGGCCTGCATCTCCGCCCCGCCCTGCTGCGCCTCGCGGTTGGCCAGGTCCGCCGCCTCGGCCGTGGCCGAAGCGTTGCGGGTCACCTCCATGACCGTGGCGTTCATCTCGTCCATGGCCGTGGCCACCTGGGCCGTCTCGTCGGTGGATTCCACCACGTTGCGGGCCAGTTCGCCCATGCGCACGGAAAGCTCGCCGGCCGCGTCGGACAGGGCGCGGGCCACCCCGGTCACCTCTTCGGCCACCTCCAGCAGGTTGCGGCGCTGGGTTTCGATGCGGACCTTGTCCTCCTCCTCCTGGGTCAGGTCGATCATCACGGCGATGGCCCCCACGGCCTTGCCGTCGGTGTCGCGCAGGGGCGACGCCTCGTAATGCAGGGGAAAGGCCACCCCGTCCCGGCGCACGAAGCGCAGCATGCCGCTGGTGCTGGTGCCCGTGGACAGCACCTGGGCCACCGGGTCGCATTGCAGGGAACAGTCGGTCCCCCCCTTTTCCAGCACTTCGCGCAGCGAAAGCCCCATCAGGTCCTTGCACGGGGAACCCAGGATGGCGCACATGGGCTGGTTGGCGAATTCGATGCGCCCCGCCTTGTCCATCACCGCCAGCGGCACGATGATGCCGCCCAATACGGATTTGTTGTATTCCAGCTGGTTGCGGATGGTGGACACCATGGCCGCCAGGTTGGCGGACAGCACGCCCAACTCGTCGCGGGATTCGTCGGTGAAGGACACGGCGTAGTTGCCGCGCTCTATCTCGCTGCTCACCCGCGCGATGGTGCGCACCCGGCCCACCACGGCCCGGCGCATGAACAGCGAGAGCACGGCGGTAAGCGCCAGCATGCCCGCCAGCGAAAGGGCGCCGCCCTGCCACTGGCGCGTGCGCAGCAGGGCCGCGTCGGCCGAGATGTCCTGAAGCATGACCATGGCCCCCAGGATGGGCTGGCTGGCGCCGTGGCAGTGGTGGCATTCCGGCGCGTTGGGGATGGTCTTGAACTCGGTGTAGTAGGGGGTGCCGCCCAGTTCCAGCAACTGGCCGTCGTCCACCTGCTGTTGCAGCGCGGCGTCGAACAGCGCGGCGAAGCGCGGGTCGCGCACCACGTCCTTCATGGGCTTGCGCACGGCCTCGTGCCGGGTGGAGTAGGTGACGGAGCCCCGGAAGTCGGTAAGGTGCACGCTGACCGTGGGATAGCGCGCGGCGATGGCGTTGAACTTTTCCCCGGTGCCTTCGTCGTTGCCCTTGGACATGGGGTCGTTGATGGCCTCGAGCAGGATCTGGGCGGTGCGGGCGGAGGAGTCGTGGATGAGATGGAGGGTGGTTTCCCGTTGCCAGTAGGAGTTTGCGAGGAACAACGCCGCGAAGACCATGACCGCGGTGCCCACGACGAGCATTTGCACCTTGGCGCCCAGCGAACGGGTGAACAGCATGCGACCCCCCGGTTTGTCCTGTGGGCGGGCGCGCAGGGAACCCGCGCCACTTCCCGCTTCTGTGGAACGTCACCACAATCCTGCGCGCAGGCGCGCAGGAAGCCGCCCCGGTGCCTCGGGGCGGCGTGCCGATGGGTGGTCGGCGCGCGGTGTTGCCGCGCGCGGACGGTGCCGCGCCGCGGCATGGGGACAGGCCGTGCCCGACTTCAGGCCATGCCCCGCAGCGTGCCGACAAGACCCGGTATGACGCCGTTCTTGTTTGCTTTCGCTGTACCCAAGGGCAGGGGTTGCGTCAAGCGGGGGCGGGGAAAAATGCAGGTTGTGCGTACAGTTGGAGCATGCTTGGCGCGACATGACACGTCAGGCGGGGCGGACGTGGCGGGCGTCCGGTCCGGGCTTGCCGATCAGGCCGTGCCGCCGCCCGTTTCCGAGCCGGTGGCGGCGCCGTCGGGCGGGGCGGGGCGCAACCGGACCCGCGACTGGTCTCGCGGCTGGTCTCGCAATTGGGCTCGCAGCCGGGCGTCCAACTGGTCGATTTCGATGGGCTTGGCCAGGTAGTCGTTCATGCCCGCCGCCAGAAACCGTTCGCGGTCGCCCCGCATGGCGTGGGCGGTCAGGGCCACCACCGGCACCCACGGCGGGGTGGCGCCGGTGGTCACGGCCTCGCGCATGCGGATGTGCCGGGTGGCCTCCATGCCGTCCATGTCGGGCATCTGGATGTCCATGAGCACGGCGTCGTAGCGGGTGCGGTCCAGCATTTCCAGGGCCTGCCGACCCGACATGGCCCGGTCGGCCGTGTAGCCCAGCCGTGCCAGCAGCCGTTGCGCGGTCATCAGGTTCACCTCGTCGTCGTCCACCACCAGGACGCGCGGGGCGGCTCCGTCGGTTTGGGATGCGCGGGACGCGCCGTCGCCCGATGGCGTGGGACCTTGGCCGGTCCGGGCTGCGTGGGGGGTGGACCGGGCTGGGGGCGGGGGAGCGGCCTGCCGTGCGTCGGCCCGACGCGCGGCCTGCGCCTCTTCGGTGCGCAGGGGCAGGGTGATGTGGAATTCGGTACCCTCGCCGGGGGCGGTGGAGACGCAGATGGTGCCGCCCATGAGCAGGGTGAGCCGCCGCACGATGGCCAGGCCTAGGCCCGTCCCGGTGGGGCGCGCCGCAGCCGCGACGCCCGTGGCGTAGCTGTCGAACAGGGTGCGCAGCAGTTCCGGTTGCAGGCCCGTGCCCGTGTCGATGACCGCCATGTGGATGCTCGTCCGGTCCGCCCGTCCGCAGCGCGGCAGCGGGTATATCTCCACCCGTACCCCGCCCGCTTCGGTGCATTTGACGGCATTGGACACCAGGTTCACCAGCACCTGGCGGATGCGCCCGGCATCGCCCGTGAGCACCGGCGGCAGGTCCGGGTCCGCCTCCGTCTCGAAGGCCAGCCCCTTGGCCTTGGCCTGGTGGGCCAGCATGGCGCGCATGGGCTCGGTCACCTCGGCCATGGAGAACGATTCCTCCACCAGCGGCAGCGCGCCCGCCTCCATGCGCGAGATGTCCAGGATGTCGTCGAGGATGCGCAGCAGGTTGCGGCTGGCGCCCAGGGCCGTGTCCACGCAGTCTTCCTGCTCTCCGGAAAGGTGGGTGCCGCGCAGGAGTTGCAGCATGCCCATGACCCCGTTGATGGGGGTGCGCACCTCGTGGCTCATGACCGCGATGAATTCCGACTTGGAGCGGTTGGCCTTTTCCGCCGCCTCCTTGGCCTGGCGCAGTTCGTCCTCGGCGCGGGTGCGCCGGGTGACGTCGGCGAACATCACCGCGATCTGGCGGCTGCCGGTGCGGAACACCCACAGGTCGGCAAAGGACCATCCGGCGGGCAGCCACCCGGCGCTGGCATGGGCGGACACGCTGAACGACCCGCCCTTGACGGCGATGGAGCCGAAGATGGTGGGCAGGTTGGTGGCGGCGATGTCGGGCAGGGCCTCGGTCAGCCGCCGCCCCAGCATGCTCCGGGCGGTGATGCGCAACGCCTCGTCGGCCGTGGGGTTCACCGCCTCGATGCGCAGGTGTTCGGCCTGGTCCAGGGCGAGCAGCAGCACGCCCAGGGGCGCGCCCTCGACGATGGAACGGAAGCGGGCCTCCACCTCGCGCAGTTGCTGTTCCGACTGCCTGCGCTCGGTGATGTCGTGGAACATGCCCACGGCCACGTCGCGGTCGCCCACGCGCAGCACCCGGGCCTTGACCAGCATGTCGCGTTCCTGGCCGTCACGGGTGCGCATGGGCATTTCCACGGGCAGTTCCAGGGGGTGGCTTCTCAGGGTTTCGAAGCGTCCGCCAAAGCCGCTGCGGTGCATCCGCTCCGGATACAGTTGACGCTGGTGCATGCCCACCAGTTCATCGCGGGCATAGCCGAACACCTGCAAGGCCGCCCGGTTGGCGTCCATGATGATGCCGGTGTCCGCGTCGGCCAGCAGGATGGCGTCCATGGCGTTGTCGAACACCGCGCGGTAGCGGGCCTCGTTGTCGCGCAGTTCGGCGGTGAAGGACTCGCGCTCGCGCAGGCGGCTGGTGAGGATGGCGGCCATGGTGTCCACGCTGAAGGCCAGTTGGCCGATTTCGCCCCTGTCGTGGTCGATGCCGGTGCGCGCGCCAAGCTGCCCCTCGCCCATGCGGACGGCCGTGGCGGCGATGCGCGAAAGGGGCCGGGCCACCAGCCGTCCGCCTATCCCCCAGGCCACGGCCAGGGTCACGGTCATGGCCCCGCCCAGCAACAGCAGGGCGCGGTTGCGCGCGGCGCGCACCGGGGCCAGCACGGCCTCTTCGGGAATGCCCACCATCACGTTCAGGTAGGGCGCGGCTTCCGGATACAGGCGCATGCGGGTGAACCCGTACAGCCGGACCGTGCCGTCGGCGCCTTTCCGCGTGAACAGCCCTTCGTCGGGCATGGAGCGCAGGGAGTCCAGGACTTCCCCCCGGATGGGGCCGCCCACGGGGTTGGCGTCGTTGCGCGGATGGTAGGACAGGCGGATGCCGCGATGGTCGGACACGCTGAGTACCGAACCGGCGGGCAGGCTCAGCTTGTCGAAGAGGCCGGCGTGGTGGTCCAGCCGCATGGGCGCGGCCAGCACGCCGTACACCCGGCCCCCGTCGTCCATGAGCGGCAGCGCGAAGTGGAAGGTGGCCTCCTGCAGGGTGCGCGCCACCACGTATTCGCCGCTGGTGAAGCGCTTGTCGCGCACCGCCGTGCGGAAATACAGGCGGTCGGCAAGATTGAACGGCGGCTGGCCGGAGGCGGCCACGGTCCGGCGGCCCGAGGCGACGAGGTCGCCGTTGGCGTCCAGGGCCAGCAGGTTCAGCAGGGCCGTGTTTTCGGCCAGCATTTCGCGGAACACGGCCTCGCAGGCGGCCGGGTCCAGCCGCCGCACGTCGGGCAGGGCGGCCAGGACGGTCAGGGTCTGGCGGGCGTTGTCGGCCTCGCGGGCCTGCAACGCGGCGATGCTGCTGGCCGCGCGGGCGACCGAGGCTTCCGCCTCGGCCTGCATCTGCGTGGCCAGGCGGTGGGAATCGTACAGGATGACGCCGAACGAGGGCAGGGCCGCCAGCAGGGCGATCCAGACCAGGGTGACGCGGATGGAGAACATGTGCGGCCGCATGGCGACTCCGGGCGCGAACGGCTTTCCGGCCGGGCTGCGGCCGTTGGAACCTGCCGCGATCTTGGCATGCTTTTGCGCCTTGCGCCACACCAAATCATGCCGGGGCCGCCCGGTGATGCGGCCCGGCAAAGGAAACGGGGCGGGCCGTGCGGCCCGCCCCGTGGTGGAAGCGTGTGTTTCCGGAAGATTACCAGTCGAAGGTGGCCTTGAACGAGCGGGCCAGGCCTTCCACGCCCTCGGCCAGCACCGGCGCGCCCGCCGCGGTGACGGTCAGGACGGCGTCCGCCGTCACCTCGCCGATGCAGGCGCAGGCGGACCCGGCGAAGCGCGCCTCGAATGCGGCGGCGTTCTCCGGCTTCACGGTGACCAGCAGGCGGCTGGCCGATTCGGCGTACAGCAGTTCCGCGGCCGTCATGTGGTCCCCCAGTGCGGGGGTCGGCACGGCGGCGATGTCGCACCGCGCGCCCAGCCGTCCGCCCACGGCCATTTCGGCCAGGGCCACGGCCAGGCCGCCGTCGGACAGGTCGTGGCAGGCGGTGACCAGCCCCGCGTTGATGGCCCCGTGCAGGGCGCGGTAGCGGGCCATGGCCGACAGGGGGTCCACCTGGGGCGCCTGCGCGCCCACGGTGTTCAGCTGGTCGGCTATCTCGCTGCCGCCCAGTTCGCGGAAGGTGTCGCCCAGCAGGTACACCTTGTCGCCCGGCTGCTTGAAGTCGGAGGTGACGGCCCGGTTCACGTCGTCCATGACGCCCAGCACCGAGTACAACACCGTGGGCGGGATGGATATCTTCACCCCGCCGCCGAAGTAGTCGTTCTTCATGGAGTCCTTGCCGGAGACGCAGGGCACCCCGTAGGCAAGGCAGAAGTGGGCTAGGGCCTGGTTGGCGCGCACCAGCTGGGCCAGCTTGTAGTGGCCGTCGGGGGTCTTTTCCGACTGCACCGGGTCGCACCAGCAGAAGTTGTCGGTGCCCGCCATGCGGTCGGGGTCGCCGCCCACGGCCACGGCGTTGCGCACCGCCTCGTCGATGGCGTTGGCCATCATCCAGTAGGTGTCGTAGTCGCTGAACTTGGGGCAGATGCCGTGCGAGAGCACGATGCCCGCCTCGCTGCCCAGCAGGGGCCGCACCACGGCGGCGTCGGCCGGGCCGTCGCGTTTCACGCCGACGAGGGGCTTCACCACGCTGCCGCCCTTCACCTCGTGGTCGTACTGGCGGATCAGGTATTCCTTGCTGCAAATGTTCAGGCGGCCCAGCATGGCGTGCAGCAGCGGACCCTGTTCGGCCGGGGCCGGGTCCAGCCTGCATTCGCATGCGGGGGCGAAGTCCGGGCGTTCCCACACGGCGGAAAGCCGCATCTGGGGCACGCCGTCATGCAGGAAGTCCATGTCCAGGCAGGCCACCTGCCTGTCGCCGTAGACCACGTGGAAGCGGCCCGACTCGGTGAATTCGCCCAGCGGGGTGATCTCCACGTCCATTTCCCTGGCCAGGGCCAGGAAGGCGTCCAGCCTGTCCGGCGGCACGGCCAGGGTCATGCGTTCCTGGGCCTCGGACAGCAGGATTTCCCACGGGCGCAGACCGTCGTACTTCAGCGGGGCGCGCGAAAGGTCCAGGCGGCAGCCGCCGGTGTCCTGGGCCATCTCGCCCACGGACGAGGACAGGCCGCCCGCGCCGTTGTCGGTGATGGCGTTGTACAGGCCCATGTCGCGGGCGCGCATGATGCAGTCGTACATCTTGCGCTGGGTGATGGGGTCGCCGATCTGCACGGCGGTGGCCGGGGAGCCTTCGTGCAGTTCTTCGGACGAGAAGGTGGCGCCGTGGATGCCGTCCTTGCCGATGCGCCCGCCCGCCATGACGATGACGTCGCCGGGCATGGCCTTCTTGTACCAGCCGGGGCGGCCGTGGATTTCCCTGGGCAGCATGCCCACGGTGCCGCAGTACACCAGCGGCTTGCCGAGGTAGCGCTCGTCGAACACGATGGAGCCGTTGACGGTGGGGATGCCCGACTTGTTGCCGCCGTGCTCCACGCCTTCGCGCACGCCTTCCATGACCCGGCGCGGGTGCAGCAGGCGGGGGGGCAGTTCGCCCTCGCGGAACGGCGAGGCAAAACAGAACACGTCGGTGTTGCACAAGAGTTCCGCGCCAAGGCCGGTACCCATGGGGTCGCGGTTCACGCCCACGATGCCGGTCAGCGCGCCGCCGTAGGGGTCCAGCGCCGAAGGGCTGTTATGGGTCTCCACCTTGATGCACACGTCGTGGGTGTCGTTGAAGGCGATGACCCCGGCGTTGTCCTTGAACACCGAGCGGCAGAAGTCGCGTTCGCCAAGTCGCTGGCGGATGGCCCTGGTGGAACCCTGGATGTACGTCTTGTACAGGCTGTCCACCACCTCGCGGCGGCCGGTCTCGCGGTTCTCGTAGTCGATGCGGGCGGAAAAGATCTTGTGCTTGCAGTGCTCGGACCAGGTCTGGGCCAGCACTTCGATTTCCGCGTCGGTGGGGTCGGCGGGCAGGCCCATGGCGGCGCGGTCCGCGCGCACGGCCGGGTCCGCGTAGTAGGCGCGGATGGCGTGCAGCTCTTCCAGGCTCAAAGCCAGCGTATTCTCGCGGCTGAAGGCCAGCATGGCCGCGTCGTCCATGGTGGACAGCGGGATGACGGCCACCTCGTCGCTGGATGCCCCGGTCACCTGCGCGGCCTGCGGGGCGAAGCCGGGTTCGGCGGCCCATTCGTCGCGGCTTTTCAGCATGAAGCGCTGAATGAGTTCGTTGGCCAGCAGGTCGCGGGCGATGTGTTCCATGTCCGCGCGGGAAAGGGGCGCGTCCGGCGCGCAGGTCACGTGGAACTGGGCCGAGGTGTATACGGCGATGGACCGGCGGTCGGCGCCCAGCACCAGGGCCAGGGTGTCGCGCGCGGTGCGGCCCTCGTTGTCGGTGACGCCGGGGCGAAAGCCCACTTCCAGCACCCAGTGGGCCGGGGCCGCGCCCTGCGGGGCGGGCAGCAGGTCCAGCGCGGCGTCCTGCAACACCGGGTCGTGCAGCACGCCCTGGGCCACCATGCGGGCCAGCGCGTCCTCTGAAAGGCCATCCACGGTGAACACCCTGACCAGGCGCACGGATTCCACGTTCAGGCCCAGCGAGGCCCGGATCTTGGCGGCGACGTTGCGGCCCACGGTATCGGTGACCTGCGGCCGAAGCCCGACTTCTATGCGCCGAAGCATGACTGACTCCTGAGGGTGTTTGGGGGTGGCGGGCGGTTGGCTCTCCATAAAGGCAAACGGCGCGCTTTGCAAATACGTGAAGATACGGTGGGCCCGGCCTGGATTAATCCTTTCCGGCTTGGTCGATGCCCCATTGGGCCATGCGTCTGCCGGACTCGGCATAGTGCTCGCGCAGGGTGTGTTCGATGCGCGCCGGGTCGCGGGAAAGCATGGCGTCGAGCACCACGCGGTGGCGCTGGTGCACTTCCTCCGGGGTAAAGGTGGTGCGCCAATGGCGGAAAAGCAGGAACTTGCCGAGCCCTTGGCAGGACCGGCGCGATAGTTCCACCAGCAGATCGTTGTCGGTCCGGGAAAAAATGACGCCATGGAACCGGGTGTCGAGCTTCGACAGTTCGTCCATGTCGCCGCCCTTGGCGACGGTGTCCGCCATGGCGTCCACGACAGCGCGCAGTTCCGAAAAATCTTCGTCGGAGAAGGAACTGATGGTGGAGGCTGCGGCGGCCCCTTCCAGTACCCCGCCGGTAAAGTAGCTGTCGCGGATGTTTTTTGCCGTCAGAGCCGTGATGAACTTGCCGCGCTGCGGGATGGAGATGACCAGCCCCTCCTGGACAAGTAATTGCAGGGCTTCACGGACAGGAGCCCGGCTGATGGAGAGGCGCGCGGCCAGGAGCACCTCGTTGATTTTGTCGCCTGGGGTGAATTCCCCGGCAAGGATTCGTTCCTTAATGTAGTCGGCTACCTGATGGCAGTATGTCTGCTTGGTGAAGCCCTGCATGTGTACCCCTGCGCGTTGTTTTCCGTGCAGATATAGCCCGCGCAGTGGATGGTCAAGCCAGGGCTTTGGGGACGTGGGTGCTCGATCGGGCGCGTTCTCCCGTTCGGCGGGTACGGGTTGCCGTGGGCGGAACGGAACGGGGCCGGGAGTATCCCGGCCCCGAGGCGATGCCTGACAGGACGCAGTGGAGAGGGTGCATGGCGAGCCCGGTTCGGGGGCGCGCGGCATGCTTTTCGGGGGCGAGGTGGGGCAGGCTAGACCGTTTCGCCCACGAGCCCTTCGTTGCCGCCGAATTTGCGGTTCCACCCGGTCAGCGCAGAGAACAGCAGCACGCCGAGCAACGTCCAGGAATACGGATTGTACAGCGCCGAACTGATGGGGGGGGCGCTGATGCCGTATGCGTCGGCGGCGGTTACGAGCGCCGCATACCATGCCGCCACCACAATGTGCCACGGCAGGGTGAAGAAGATGGTGCAGACTGCGCAGTCCATGAGATTGGCGCGGCGGGCCGGGGCCAGATCGAATTTTTCGCCCAGCGGACGCACGAGGGAAGGCCCCACCAGAAGTTCCGCGGGGGCGTTGGCGGAAATGGGAATGGAAGCAAGGATCGTGACCCCGATGATGAAAAGCTCCGCCTGCCGGACGGTGCGCACGAACGCCGTCTCGGCCACGGTCAGGATGCGTTTCATGATGCCGCTTTCCACCAGCACCGAGGTTACCGCCAGTATCAGGACGGCGAAGATGATGGCGCCCACCACGCCGTTGATGCCGTTCTCGATGAGGCCGGTCGATGTACCGCGCTTGGCGGGAATGCTGAACAGGGCGGTGAGGGAGAAGCGCCCCGTGGCGACACCGATGGCGCCGGCGGCCACGTTGCCGTAGATGAGCGATTCGATGATGTGCCTGCCGGACATGGCGGCGGCCACCACCACGACGAGGGCGACGAGCATGGTCGCGCCGGTGGCGTCCATGCGGGCCTGTATTTCGGGAAGGGGATGCAGTTCGCCGCCGCCTCCGAACACCAGGAACACCAGCCCCGCGACGATGGCGGCGGACATAGACAGCGGGAAGCGGCTGCGGACGACATCCTTCATCGTTGCCCCCTGAGTATAGGCCGAGACGATGGTGGTGTCCGATATGGGGGCGAGGTTGTCGCCGAATGCCGCGCCGGAAAGGATGGCGAGTCCGAGCATGCTCGGGTCCGCGCCCAGGAAGTGCCCGGCGGGGTACAGCACCGGCGTGAGCGCGATGCACGTGCCGGTGCTTGTGCCGGTGCCGAGCGAGAAGAGCATGGCCGCGCAGAAGACCATGAGGGTGAAGACCGCCCCCTGCGCACCCGTGGTCATGCCCAGCCACAACAGGCCGTCGACAAGCCCGCCGGCGACCATGAGCGTTCCGAACACACCCGCGAACAGCCACGCCGTGATGATGACGATGCCGGTCTTGTCGCCGATGCCGCGCATGATGGACTTGCAGTATTCCTCCTTGTTGCGCGCGAAGAAAAGCCCGACGGTTATGGCCAGCCACGCGCAGGCCCAGAAGGGTTTCGTGCCTCCGCGTTCCGCCACGGAAAGCCATACCAGCCCGACAATGAGAACAAGGAGCGGAACCAGTCCTCCGAGAATCCCACCATGCATTTCGAGACGTTTTTCCATGATGCAGGCTCCTTCGTTGGTATTCCGGGTTCAGTACCCTGCGAGAACCGCAGGGACATGCCGTGCGGCGGGGGATGCGCCCCGCTGCGTGTTTTCATGTCGCCAGGGGGATAAGGACGGTCGCGGAGGCGATGTACGCCGTTCCCCGCCGTCATGGCTGCCCGGCTGCGCTGTTGCGCGATTCCGGCCGGGGTTGGGCGTCATGCCGCAGCATGACGCCCCGGACTCACCTGAACGTCTCAAGATAGGCGTACAACGCCGGTGAACCGCCGGTGTGCAGGAACAGCACGTTGGACCCTTCGGCAAAGTAGCCCGTGCGAACGAGATCGATCATTCCGGCCATGGCCTTGCCGGAATACACGGGGTCGAGCAGTATCCCTTCGGTGCGGGCCAGCAGTTTCACCGCTTCGACCATGGAATCGGTGGGCAGCGAGTAGCCCGGCCCGACGTACCCGTCAAAGCAGGTCACGGCCTCGTCCGGGAATTCCCCCTTCATGCCGACATGGGCGGCTGTGGCCCGCGCCAGCCTGCGCACCAGCAGTTCCTGGTCGGTCTTGGTGCGGCTGACGTTGACGCCGGATACGGGGATGCCCGCGTTGTTGCCCACCATGCCGACGGCGATGCCCGCGTGAGTGCCCGCGCTGCCGCTTGGCACCACCATGTGGTGGATGGCCAGCCCCGTTTCGAACAGCTGTTGCAGTATTTCCTGCGCGCAGGCCACGTAGCCCGTCGCGCCGATGGGATTGGATGCCCCACCGGGGATAATGTACGGGGTGCGTCCGCTGGCGCGCAGCCTTGCGGCTATCTTTTCCATCTCGGCCGACATGTCCGAGCCGCCGGGGACCACGGTGATGCTTTTGACGCCCAACAGGTTGAACAGAAAGTTGTTTCCCGAAGCTTCGGGCTTGTAGCTGCCGCTTACGCGCTCTTCGAGTACGAGATGGCAGTCCAACCCTTCCTTGACTGCCCAGGCAAGTGTCAGGCGGCAGTGGTTCGATTGCACAGCGCCGCAGGTGATGATGGTGTCCGCATGTTGCTCCAGCGCGTCTGCCATGGAAAAGTCGAGCTTGCGCGTCTTGTTGCCGCCCGCGCACCCAGGCAGCAGGTCATCGCGTTTGATGAAGATGTTCACCTTGCCGCCGAGGGCATGGGAAAAGGCGGGGCAGGCTTCGATGGGGGTAGGGTGCTGCACGTAGCCGCGCCGAGGCAGGATTGCGAGGTTCATGATTGCTCCTTTGGGTGTTTGCAAGGGTGGGTACGGTCAGGCCCTGCGCACGAAGATGGCTTCGGCTTCCAGCGGGCTGCCGAGAGGGAGCGCCGCGACCTGAACGGCGCTGCGGGCCGGATGGGGCTGCGGGAAGTATTCGGCGTACACGGCGTTGACGGCCGGGAAGTCCGCAAGGTCGGTGAGGAACACCGTGGTCTTGATGGCATCGCCCATGGTACAGCCGGCGGCCTCGGCAACGGCGCGCAGATTGGTGAAAACCCGGTGTGCGCGAGCGGCCACCGTGCCTTCGACCATGGTGCCGGTTGCAGGGTCGAGGGGCAGTTGCCCCGAAACGAAGAGCAGCCCCGGAATCGCGATGGCCTGCGAATACGGCCCGATGGCTTTCGGCGCCTGGGCGGTGGTGATGGCGCGGAGGAGGGTCATTGCATCTCCTTGTGAGTATTTGAACAGTATAAATGTCGACATTTATACGAACACAAGAACTCTCTACCCGAGGCGCTTCGCAAATGTCAACGCCGTCGGCCTTGAAACCTGTGGCCGCCGCCGTATGGTTGTATATCTTGCAGTAATGGAAGAGGTTTTTATGAGAGACTGTCGTGGCCGAGTGCGCGCCACGGATACCCGGCGGGCTCAGGGGTTGGCCGGGCGCACTGCCTGCCGGGCGTGCCGCAGGGGTTATCGGCGCAGGTCAACAGGCTACAGCAGCGCCTGCATGAGGGCTTCCCGCCCGGCGTCGCCGCCAAGCTCGGCGGGGGTGAATTCGCGCTGCGGCCTGCCGTCCGCGAAGATCACCACCCGGTCGGCCATGCGCGCCGCCTGCCCCAGGCTGTGCGACACCATGAGCACCGGGCGGGCGGCGGCCAGGCGGCGCACCAGCCGTTCGATATCCTGCGTGGTGGCCGCGTCCAGCGAGGCGGTGGGCTCGTCCAGCAGCAGCACGTCCGGTTCCAGGATCAGCATGCGGGCCAGGCACAGCCGCTGCTGCTGCCCGCCGGAAAGCTGCGCGGCGGGGCGGTCCAGCCGCTGGCGCACGTCGTCCCACAGGCCCACGTCGGCCAGCGCCGCCCGCATGCGCGCCTCGGCGCCGTCCAGCCGCCCGCGCACCAGTTCCAGCGGCAGCAACAGGTTGCGTCGGATGCTCATGGGCAGCACGTTGGGCGTCTGGAACACCATGCCCACCCGGCGGCGCAGTTCGGTCAGGGGCGGGGCGTGGGGACCCAGCACGTCGCACCCGGTGCCGGGTTCGGCGGGGCTGACGGGCGCGCCGCACGGGTACAGCACGATGGAACCGGAGGTCTCGCAGCCGGGAAAGCATTCGTTCAGGCGGTTCAGGGCGCGCAGGAAGGTGGTCTTGCCCGAGCCGGAACGGCCCAGCAGCACGGTGACCCCGGTGCGGGGCAGGTCCAGCGAGGCGTCTTCCACCGCCGTCCGGCCATGGAAGGACACGCGCAACCCGGTCACGCGCAGGCTCAGCTCCATGCGTCCTCTCCCTTGCGGCACTTTTCCAGCGCCCGCTGCAACGCCCCGGCCCCCAGCATCATGGAGCCGGAAAGGACCAGCAGCACCAGCGCCGCGCCGAAGCCGCGCGCCAGTTCGGCCTCGGTCTGGTACTGGGCGGCTGTGTAGTAGATGGTGAAGGGCAGGGCCTCGAACTTGGCCAGCAGCCCGGCGGGCAGCCCGGCGTTGGCCACCACCCCGGTGAGCAGGATCACCGCCGTGTCCTCGGCCGCGCGGCCCATGGCCAGCATGATCCCGCCCAGGATGCCCCGCCCGGCCTCGGGCAGCAACACCCGGAACACGGTTTGCCTGCGGGTGAGGCCAAGGGCCGCCCCGGTCAGGCGCAGCCCGTGGGGCAGCGATTCCAGCGCGGCGCGGGTGGACACCACCAGCGGGGGCAGCACCAGCAGGGCCAGGCACCCCGCCGCCAGCAGCAGGCAGGTGTTGGCCTGCGGCAGGAACATGCGCCGCAGCACGAGAATGAGCGTGAACCCGAACAGCCCCATGACGATGGACGGCACCCCGGCCAGCAGTTCCACGGCCAGCCCCAGGTGGCGGCGGGTGCGCGGCCCGGCGTATTCGGCAAGGTAGATGCCGCAGCCCACGCCCGGCCCCAGCACCAGCAGGGTGGCCAGCCCCACCAGGTACAGGCTGCCCACGCAGGCGGGCCAGATGCCGTCCCACACCGGGCGCATCCCGGCCATGGCCAGCAGGGGCGGCGTATCGCCGAAGAAGAGCGCGCGGCCCAGGGTGGGCACGCCGCGCCACAGCAGGTAGCCGCCGCCGATGACGGCCACGGCCGCCACCAGCAGGGCGGCCAGCCAGGCCAGTGCGGTCAGGGCGCGTTCGCGCGGCATGGCGCGCCCGGTCATGGTTGCCACTCCGCGTCGGGGGCGGAATCGGCGTCCGCATGGCGCAGACGGCGCACGGCCAGGCTGACGCCCGCGCTCACCCCCAGCAGCAGGACGCCCGCCGCGAACAGCGAATGATAGGCGGTGCTGCCCGCGTCGGTGGCCATGACCAGGGCCATGTGCGCGGTGAGCGTGCGCAGCGCGTCGAAGGGGGATGCGGGCACGCCGGGCGCGTTGCCCGCCAGCATCAGCGGGATCAGCGTGTCCCCCACGGCCCGGCCGAAGCCGAACACCCCGGCCGTGACCAGCCAGCGCCGCGCCCCCGGCAGCATGACGTGGGCGAAGACCTGCGCCGGTGAAAGGCCCAGCGCCGCGCCGGTGAGCCGCAGCGCCCGGCCTCGCTCCCGCAGGGCGGCGTCCATGATCACCACCATGGTGGGCAGCACCAGCAGGGCCAGCACCAGCGCGGCGGACAGCCAGCACAGGCCGGACCCCTGCCCGGCCCGCCGCACCAGCGGCACCAGCAGGAACACCGAGACGAAGCCGTAGACCACCGTGGGCACCGCCGCCATGCCGCGCACCAGCTGGCGCAGGGCGCGGGCCGGCCGGGCCGGGCCGAGCCCGTGCAGCCAGCCGCACAGGCCGAGGGCCAGCGGCCAGCCCAGCAGCAGGGCCGAGCACGAGAGCAGCACCGAGCCGCAGACCATGGGCAGGATGCCGAACTGCCCGGCCGCGGGCAGCCAGCGCCAGGACAGCACCGCAAGGCCCTGCCCGCTCAGCAGCACGGGCAGGGCGTACACGGTGACGAAGCCGAACACGGCGGCGATGCCCAGCACCGTGACGGCGGCGGCGCAACGCAGCGCCGGGGGCGCGTTTGCGTCACGCCCGGATGGGTAGGACGGACCGAATGGACCGGATGGGCCGGATGGACCGGACGGATCCTGCACCACGGGTCCTACCGGGCGAGCGGGATGTAGCCGCTGGCCTTGGTGATCTCCTGCCCTTCGGGGCTGAAGACGTAGTCGATGAACGCCTTGGTCAGGCCCTGCGGCTGGCCCTTGGTGTTCATGTACAGCTTGCGGGTGACGGTGTAGGCGCCGCTGGCCGCGTTTTCCTGCGTGGGCACCATGCCGTCGAAGTGCAGCCCCTTGATGGTTTCGCCCAGGTGGCCGATGCCCACGTAGCCGATGGCGTTGGGGTCCTGGGCGATGGCGGTCTTCATGGCCCCGTTGGAGTTGACCACGTTGGCCGTGGGGGCCTGCGGACCCTTCTTCAGGGCCTTTTCCACGAACACCTCGCGGGTGCCGCTGCCGTCCTCGCGGGTGTACAGGGTGATGGGGGCGTCCTTGCCGCCCACGTCCTTCCAGTTGGTGACGACGCCCGCGAAGATGTCGGCCACCTGCTTGCCGGTGAGCCCGGCGACCGGGTTGGCGGGGTTGGCCACCAGGGCCACGCCGTCGATGGCGAAGGGGAAGGACACCAGGCCGTACTTCTGCACTTCCGCCTCGGTGAGGGGGCGGCCGGTGTTGCCGATGGCCACCAGCCCTTCGCCCACCTGCTGCACGCCCACGCCGGAACCGCCCCCCGCCACCGAGATGCGCAGGGCGGGGTTCACGGTCATGATGCGCTTGGCGGCTTCCTTCATGACCGGGATGTGCGCGGTGCCCCCGGCGATGTCCAGGGAGCCGGTGAGGCCGGATTGGGGCGCGAAGGCGTCCAGCGGCGCGGCGGCGGCGACGGTGGCGAAGCCCAGAACCAGAAGCATGGACAGGATTGCGTGAAGACGGCGCATGTACCCTCCTTGTGGTGACGGGATGCAGTGATGTGTGAAGGGATGCTAACAGCCCCGGCAGGTTACGCGAAATGGACTGTTCAAATAAAAGAAGGCCGCATGCATAGATGAAAACTATGCATACGGCCTGAAAACGGTCGCTGGAGGCGTTGCTGCCGTCGGTAACTTAGGGGGTGGATTCTGAATTCGGATTTTCGTCCGTTGGCAAGGAAAACAAGCCTGCCATGAGGGAATATACTCTTATCGTATTTGACCGATATGGCAGGCGAAGTTTGACGAAGCCAACGGACGAAAAGACAATTCAGAAACAGCCCCTACTCGGCCCAGCGCACCTTGACCCCATCCAGCTTCTTGGCGGCGTAGCTGGCCCGGTCCGCCCGCTGGACCAGGCTTTCGCCCGTGTCCGAGGGGGCCAGCAGGGCAAGGCCCATGCTCAGGTCCACGGCCCCCTTGCAACTGGTCACCACCCCTTCGCGGATGCGCCGGGCAAGGTTTTCCATGACCTCGGTGGACACCTCGGTGACCACCACGGCGAACTCGTCGCCGCCGTAGCGGCAGGGAAAGTCCATGCCCTTGCGCACCACCGCGCTGATGCCCGCGGCCACGCGGCGCAGCACGGTATCGCCCGCCTGGTGCCCGTAGGTGTCGTTGATGGCCTTGAACCGGTCGAGGTCGAAGAAGATCAGCCCCAGCTGGCGGCCGGTGCGGCGGCTGCGCTCCATCTCGCGCTCCAGGATCATGTGGAACTGCGAATGGTTGAACAGCCCGGTCAGGCCATCGTACATGGCCTGCTGCTTCACCTTTTCCTCCAGGCGGCGGATGCTGGTCAGGTCGCGCCCCACCACCAGGAAGGACGGCCCTTCGTGCTCGCGCGCATCCAGCGCGGAAAAGACCAGTTCGAACAGGGCCATGCCGCCGTCGCCCAGTTCCAGCACCGCCTCCACCGGGGCCGCCGGGGACGAGCCGGACAGGTAGGCCGGGTCCCAGGTGTCGGTGAAGGTGGCCGTGGGCCGCGACGCCGCGAACAGGTTCTTGCCCCGCAGGCCCGCGCAGCGGCGCGAGGCCCACGAGACGTGGCCCGTGCGGTCCACGGTGAGCACGATTTCCTGCATGGAGTCCAGCAGCCGCTCCAGAAAGTCGCGCTGGCGCAGGTTCTGCACGTCCACGTCGGAGATTTCCGTCACGTCCTCGATGAGCAGCAGCACGTCGTCGTGCGAGGCGTCGCGCCGCCGGTGCAGCGAAATGTAGGCGCACGGCGCGCCCATGCGCTTGCCCGCCGCGTCGGTGGGGCAGAACAGGCGGCTGATGAGCGACGGACCGCCCTCGTCGGTGAAGGCCTGCCATTCCGGGCCGAAGTCCAGCCCCAGCGATTCGGACAGCAGGGGGCGCACCGGCGTGCGGGGGGCCAGGCCGTCGCGGCCCACGTAGTCCAGGAAGCGCCGGTTGGCCTCCACCAGCAGCCCTTCGCGGTCCAGCCGGGCCACGCCCAGGGGCAGGGCGTCCAGGGTGTCGGCCTTGGCCTCCAGCACGGCCTGCTGGCGGTAGTAGTTTTCCAGCGCCATGGCCATGAAGTGGCAGTACACCAGCAGGGCCGACTTGCGGGGCGGGGACAGGGCGTCCTTGGCCATGCGCAGCTGGCCCCAGTCGGTGCCCGAGGCGGACAGGGGCACCCGTTCCTGCCCGGTCTGCCAGGGCAGCCGCGCGAAGGGGCCGGGGCCGGACTGGCGGGGCACGGGGGTGGTCTCGTCGGCGCTGAACAGCACGTATTCCTCGCTGCCGGGCACGCGCAGGGCCACTTCCCAGCGCTGCACGTTCCAGTACCAGCGCAACTGCCGCCCCAGGGTGGCCGCCAGCGAGGGCAGGCCGCCCGCCACGTGCGACAGTTCCGCCCCCAGAAAATAGAAGGATTGCAGGGTTTCCAGCGACTGTTCGTACAGCCGGGTGCCCGCCGGGCGGTCTTGGATGGCCAGTTGGGCCAGCATGGACTTGAAGCGCTGGGCGCAGGCCTCGCGCAGGTTTTCCAGTTCCGGCTCGTCCAGCGAAAGGCGGGTGCGCAGCAGCATTTCGAACTGGATGATCAGCGCGGGGTGGGTGACCTGGCCGTGCAGCAGGTCGGCCCACTGGGTGCCCAGGATGACTGCCTGGGTCAGCGGCGGGTGGTGGGCCACGCCGTCCAGGTCGTGGTGGCTGGCGATGGCCTCTGCGATGACCTCCGGCAGGCCCCAGCGGTGGATGATGTTGCGGGCCAGGGCCGCGTGGTCCACGCCCCAGCAGGTGTTTTCCAGCGACAGCTGGTTGCGCTCCAGGCTGGTGATGCAGGCCTTGCCGCGCAGCACCGGATCGTCGTCGGTCGAGCACAGGTGCATGAACAGGGCCAGGTCCTTGAGCAGCGAGGCCAGGTAGGCCAGGTGGGCCGTGTCGGGCTGCACCCGCAGGGCGATCTGTTCCGCCGCGATGGACGACCAGACCACCAGCCGCCAGTCCTGGTACATGGCCTGCTGGGGGCGCTTCAGCTCGTTGCTCACCCGCTTCTGGAACGACAGCGACAGGGCCAGCTTGAGGATTTCCCGCGTGCCCAGCACCGTGGCGGCGCGTTGCAGGTCGGAAACCCTGGTGCCCAGCCCGTAGTAGGGCGAGTTGACCAGGTTCAGCACGGCGGCGGCCAGCATGGGGTCCATGGCCAGGATGCGGGCGATGGTGGAGAATTCGGGGAACGGCGCCACCAGCGCCTGCACCAGTTGCACCATGACCGGGGGAAAGGTGAGTTGCAGGCAGCGGTTGATGGCTTCTTCGTCGGCCATGTGCCGACCCTGCGGAGCAGTCATGCGCCCCTCCGGTATGGGGTTGCGTGGAGCATCGCGTTGCGTCGGGACCCGTCGGCGGATGCGGCCGGAACCATGTGGCGGGGCTACGTGCCCCGATTGAGGACGTAGTCGATGCTTTGCCGCAGGATACGCCGTTCCGGCGTATCGGGCAATGCATCAAGGCAGGCCGATGCCTTGTCCAAGTAGCTGGCGGCCAGTTCGCGCGTCTTCGCGTCGCAGCCGCGCGCCCGCAGGTCCGCCGACACGGCGGCCACCGTGGCGTCGTCGAAGGTTCCCTGCCGGAAGCGCGTCACGAACGCGTCGCGTTCGTGCGGCGTCAGCGTTTCAAGATAGTAGATCAGCGGCGGGGTCAGCTTGCCCTCGCGCAGGTCGCCGCCCACGGGCTTGCCCGTGTCTCTGGACGAGGCGGCGAAGTCCAGCGCGTCGTCCACGATCTGGAAGGCGATGCCGAGGTTCAGGCCGAAGCCCGCGGCGGCCCGCACGGCCTCGTCCGGGGCCTGCGCGGCCAGGGCGCCCAGTTCGCACGAGGCGCGCAGCATCCACGCGGTCTTGCCGGTGATGATCTCGATGTAGGTGTCGTGCCCGTGGTCGGTGGAGCGCTGGTGGGCGATCTCCACGATTTCGCCGGTGGCCGTCTGCACGATGGCCTCGGCGATGGTGTCGGTGAGCCGCGCGTCGCCGTAGCGGGCCACGATGCGGTTGGCCAGGGCCAGCAGCGCATCCCCGGCCAGCACGGTCTCCGTCTGGCCGAACAGGGTGTGCGCGGCGGGCAGGCCGCGCCGCAGGTCCGCCCCGTCCAGGATGTCGTCGTGCAGCAGGGTGGCCGAGTGCAGCAGTTCCACCGAGCAGGCCAGCGGGTACAGGTCGGGGCCGGAGCCCTTGCGGAAAAGGCCGCCGCCCTCCGCCCCCAGCACGCGTGCGGTGAGCAGGGTCAGCAGGGGGCGCAGCCGCTTGCCGCCCGCGCGCAGCACGTGTTCGGCCACGGGGCGCACCAGCGGGTGCAGCACGGCCACCTCGGCGTCGAGCGTCTTGTTGATGCGCGGCAGTTCCGTGGCCAGGTAGGCTTTGAGCTTCAGCATGGGAATGTCCGTATGGCGTGCGGCCGGGCGTGTCCAGATTATGGAATGTCTGGGCCGGGCGAGTTTGGGGCGTCCGCGCGCCGGAAAGGGTTCGTCAGTCGGTAAGGAAAAGTTCCCGGGCCAGGACCCCCAGGGCGTCCAGCGCCCCTTCCAGGGCCCAGTCCTCCGCCGCGCGCGAACCCACGATGTTGGACATGGTGCGCGCCTCGGCAAAGGGCAGGCCGTGGCGCAGGCAGGCCAGCGCCAGGGCGAAGCCCTCCATGTTTTCCATGAGCGGGGCGTGGCGGCGGCGCATGGCGTCGGCCCGGCCGGGGGTGCCGGAAACCCCGGCCACGGTCAGCGAAACGCCGCTGCGCGCGCCTGCGGGCAAGGAAAGGTGCCACTGGCCGGAGAGCACCTCGGGCGCGATGTCGATGCGGTCCCACACCGGCCCCGCCGGGCCTTCGGCCTGGGGAAAGGCGATGCCCCTCGGGTCCACGCCATGGTCGCCCGCCAGGCCGTATTCGGGCCAGACTTCCGCCGAGGCAAGCACGGCGCTGCCCAGGGGGGCGCGCAGCACGTCGAAGGTGCCCGCCACGCCCAGGTTCAGCACGCCGCGCACGCCACGGTGCGCGCCCAGTACCCGGCCCATGGACAGGGCCGCGTTGACCGGTCCCACGCCGGTGACCACCAGCAGACAGTTGCGCCCGTTGACGGGCGACGGGCAGGCCTCGCCCGGCGCGGGCAGGGCGCAGCCCACGCGGCCGCGCCCGTTGAAGCCGGTGAGCACAGCCTTCATTTCACGGGTGGTGGCGGTGGCGATGACAAGGCTCATGCGTGAAGGCTGTCCCTGAACGGCGCGGTGCGCCGGATGCGTCGTTGTTTCGTTTCCCAGGGGCTGTTTTCCAAATTAGGATGGCTCTAGACCATCAGGCCAAGCCCTGATAGGCTAGAATCATGTTTAAAAACAGCAAATTAAGCCGCTACAAAATCGGAAAAATTGCTGAATGCTTTTGCATCGATATTGATGCCAC